>NZ_JAJNDM010000010.1:0-170373 GCF_021043345.1 Bacillus sp. BS3(2021) | reverse complement strand
GGAAGCATTGCTTTTAAATTTTTATCGTATACGAGCTCATCGCCCTCTATATTTTGAACATTGCCGTTTTCGTCGAAGGTAAAGTTGCCTTTGTTGAGTCCGTGTGTATCCGGCATTCCCATTGCTGTCGTAGCAATGTAGTCTACAGCGACATTAAACACTGTGCCAAATATACCGCCGTTATACTTCGGATCTAGTCGTATTTGTCGTTCCACACGCGAAGTAGAGGGGTCTTTGGTATATATTGTTCTGCCTGCGTGTCGTTCGTACTCATCCCACCAGCCGGAACCAGTCATATCATCCGGATTGACAATCGCTTTTACAGACGAGTCATATTTGCCGCTTCGGATCTCCTTTTGCTTTTCTTCAGCATGCAATTTAACGACGGAAGGATTGTTGAATGCGACTGCGCATATATCATTGTTCACAGCGCTGTATTCAGCCTCTGCGCCGCCAAGAGAGTGTCCGGTTGTTGAAATAACCGTCGAGGTGCCTTTATACTTTTGTTTAACTTCCCGTACCAGATCGTCAGCTTGCCCGATTTGGGACGTTTTCGTAATTAATTTGTATTTACCGGTGCTAAGCATCGCGTCTTGTGAGGGGGTTGCGTTGTATTTTCCTATTGTTTTTGATGTATCCTTCGCATCTTTTTCGATTATGTATTGCGATTTCTTTTTCGGATCAAGACCCATAACAACGTTACCGCCGTCAGCGTCAACAACATCTTGAAAGAATTGGCTTTTAGGATCAGTTCCTGCGAAGGCTACGACGACATTTTTAGGGTTATCTGATTTTACCCACTTACCACCTTCAGTTTTTTTGCCCTGGGAAAAAACTACGGCATCTAGTCCTGTATCATGGTCTCTCTTAATCTTTTCGACAAACCAATAGGTTTTTTGATCTGTTTGTATTGGTTTCCCTGTCTTTAACTTACTATCTAATCTATCGCGATTGTAAGATTCTTGACTTAGCGTATAATAAGTTTTATCTGTTATTTTTGGAACTTTTATCTTGTCGCTCATATACATCGCCTCTTTATTTTTGTAAAATAGGATAAGAAAGGGTTGATTTTCAAATGAAAAAGTACATAATTATCCTTATTTTAATAATTATAGCAGTTGGGGGATTTTTTATGAAGCATCAGCACGATCAAAAAGAAAAAGAGATTGCTTTATTTGAAGAAGCTCAGAATCATATGGAAAAGTTTTTAAAAACCAATTATAAAGATGTTGATAATATCCACTTTTCCGATGATTATTATATTAATCCAATGGGAGGTATAACAGTAGAGGGGCATACGAACGGAGATAAAGAGTTTGAAGGTTTGTATGATCCGGGAAATAAAGAAATATTGTCATATACAGTGGATGCTGAACCTAAAGAAGAATGTAAAGATGAGTTGTGTACTCGATGATAGAATAATAGCCCGCTCACCAGAGACGGGCTTTTTTCTTTATATGCGCTTTTTCATGCCCTACCGCACTATATGGTTTACTGTTCGTCTTTAATCTCCTTAACATACTCTATAGGCACGTTTAATCCTCTACTAATAATAAATAATGTTGTGATGTCATATCTGTTATTCGTTTTAAATCTGCTTATTGTTGCCTCTGTAGTACCAACCAACTCAGCTAATTCCTTTTGACTTTGAATTCCCTTTTCTTTCATAACCTCAATCGATCGGCAGGTCATCAGCTTGGACTCGCGATTTATCTTTATGAAAAGACGAATCTGAGTGTTCGAATGACTTACATTATCCCGGGAACAAGCAACTATACACTGAAGGATTATGAAGATGTTATTGTGTTAGAAAATAGTGACCGGGACGCTCAGAAGGTTGATTTATTAGCTGCCTCTCCGCAGCTTATGTTGACCAATAACGGAGAAACAGACGTGAAAATTAAAAACCTTGTGGTTACTCATTTCTTGTAAGATCACACCGTAAAAAAACGGTGTTTTTATTTTGCCTCGGAGGAGGTGAAAACGATGTGAGAACGGGAGGATTTAGGGAGATGTCGCAAACAAACGAATACGAAGTATTTCAGAAAGAGATCAAAGAGATCAAGGCGGATCAGAAAACGCTTGAGAAGCGTGTCAGCACCCTGGAAAGAACTTCTGAACGCCATGATCAGCAGATTATCTCTATTAATGAAAAGCTGAACAAGATCGAGGAAAACACAACTTGGATCAAGCGCAGCATCACCGGCGCGATCATTACAGCGGTCAGCACCGGCATCATCGGCGGCGCAATCGCTGTTTTTTATAATCTATTGCAAAAATAAGGAGGAAAACACAATATGAAAAACTTAGACAAAGGCACGGTCATCAGGACGGTGCTTCTTTTTATTGCATTGGTAAACCAGACATTGAACATGTTTGGAAAATCAGCTTTGCCGATCAGCGAGGATCAGGTCAATACGGTGGCCGACGCTTTGTATGTGGCCGGCTCCACGATTTTTACAATCATCACAACGGTGGTCGCTTGGTTTAAAAACAACTATGTTACCGGTAAAGGAAAGCAGCAAAAAGAAGTTCTGAAACAAAAAGGATTAACAAAATGAGGTTGCCGGCTGGCAGCCTTTTAATAATTTAAAGGAGGATTTTAATAATGGGAATCAAAGGAATCGACGTATCACACTGGCAAGGTAATATCAATTGGAAGAAAGTTGCGGGGGACGGTATTAAATTCGCCTTATCAAAGCAACAGAAGGGACAACATTAAAGGACAATAAATTTGTAACGAATATTTCAGGTGCTAACGCTGTGGGGATTAAAACGGGAGCCTACCACTTTGCAAGATTCGGTTCCAAGTCAGAAGAATTGGCAGAGGCCAGGTTCTTTTTGTCAGTTGCCAATAAGGTCCGTCTCACATATCCGCTTGTGCTAGATCTTGAAGTCAATCAGCGGAATGTCAGTAAATCAGTTTTGACAGATGCAGCAGTGGCCTTTTTGCGGGAGCTTGAAAAAGCTGGTTACTTCGCTATGATATACAGCGGTAAGTCTTTCCTTGAGAATTGCCTTGACGAATCCAAGCTGAAGCCATTTGCATTATGGGTTGCTCGTTATAACAACACACTTGGCCGTCATGCGGATATCTGGCAGTATTCTTCTAACGGAAAGGTGTCAGGTATTTCTGGTAATGTTGATATGAATATTTGTTATCGTGACGGGTTACGGGCAATGGTGGCCGTGACAACTGAAAAAGCTGCTACTGTAAAACCAGTTTCAAACAAAAAGCCAGTTAAAACGGAGACGGTTTACACTGTCAAAAAAGGGGATGCACTCTCTGTTATCGCAAAGAAATACAACACGACTGTCAAAGCTCTTCAGAGTTTGAACAATATTAAAGATCCTAATAAGATTTATGTTGGCCAAAAATTAAAAATAAGTGGTAGTGCATCAAAGGCATCAAATAATAAGCAATATTACACAATCAAAACTGGCGACACTTTATCTGGAATCTCCAAAAGGTTCAATACATCAATTAAGACGCTGCAGTCTTGGAATAGCATCAAGAATGCAAACAAGATTTATGCTGGACAAAAAATTCGAGTTAAATAAGACTGTTTGTCGACTGTATTTACGGACCCAAAACTAAAGCGAAAATTGAAGCTTTATTGAACTAACGAAAAGGAGCAGGCATTATGCCTGCTCCTCTATCTTGAAACTAACGAGATTCATTTGAGGATTTAAGGAAACTGATGAACAATGGTGAAATGACAATTACTGTTACAATTAATAATAGTCTGCTAGATATTAAATTTACAAATGTAGTGTTAATAATATATAGGGCTAAAACCATTAAATAAAAAGCCACGTAAACATAAGCATACACTTTTTTGCTGAATGGTTCTTTCATGTAAATGAAAAGAAATAACCCTACCATTAAAACTAAGAAAGTCATAGTTTCCCCTCTTTCATTTTTATTGTGGAAAAACCCCAGTTGGAACAGCAGCATATCCGAGTCCAGTAAAACGTATTCTAACACCATGCCCTTCATGTTCGTCTTGAATCATTTGACCAAAACCAACTAGTCCGCCTCCGATTACTCCGGAAATTACGCTTGCTAATTGTGTAGGAGGTACGGGTATAACCCTTGATATTAAAGCAATACCAGAGGTTGCTCCACCGCCTGCTTTAAATGATTGATATAGTGTTCTTGTTTCATTACAGTCAAAATAAAGATTATATCCCCACCAGTAGACATCATGACCAGATCGACCGCAGCCTTTTTTCGCTACTTTCATTTTATTATTGTTTCCATTCTCAAGTGTCAATACACTACCGTCTTTGTCTAAAATTTTTACACTAAAATCAGAGTTAATGACAGCTTCTTTTTGTTTTACTAAACCGTTCAAGTATTTAATCCATTCTTGAACTTCGTTGGTGACAGAACGTGAAATATCTAGTTTAGTATAAGATGGATCTAAGGTAAGAGTTCCATCTGCGTTTAATTTAAGATAAGCTTCTAATTTCTTTACATCATTCATACTCACCTTTACATTCTTAAATTCTTCGCTGTTCAGTTTTTGATCGGGTACAGAATTTCCTTTAGATGCTCCAGTAGTTTCAGTATGTAGTTTTTCGTTGTCAGTTAGTTCTGACGCTGATACTGATATTGAAAATACAGGTGAAACCAATATTAATGTCAGTACCATAACAAATGTCTTAAAACCATTGTGCTTCTTTTCTTTCACGATAATGCCACCCTTCTTATTATAATTCAACCTCATTGTACTTGAAAAACAAGGTGATTTGCGGAATTGTATGCATAAAAGTAAAAAAGAACCACACGAAATTTTGTGTGTAATGAAATTATACTAGGTGTAATGAATTAATATTTTGGAGGGATAAATCAAGAAAGGAAACAAAAAACGATTAAGATGAAGGACGGCATGACGTAATTATGTTGATCTTTGGATAATAGGTCTTACTTTATTTCTCTAACAACAACATCCTCAAAATTAATAAAGTTGTCTTCCTTTGAATAACAACAATGCATCCGAAGAACCTAAAAGGGTTTATTTGAGCATAAGGGTTGTCTTTTATACGGTTTTAATCACTTAATAAGTTGCAAGGTTAGTGCTCAAAAGAAATTGTGAGGGAAAAGGTCTCTTGAAAAAGTTTTTTTGTCATACGTTTGCCACCTATAGATAAAGAGACTATATTTGTTTTGGTCCTTTTATAAAAAATGAAGTCCTCGGCACCCCGGAGGCTCAGAAAATTTTAAAAATGAATAAGCAGCGGATGAGTAAGCTGATTAGTGATGGACGGATTAAACCAGTTTAAAAAATTGGACAAGTGAACCGGCTTTGACGTACTGATGTTTTGCAGTTGAAGCAACTTGAAGCCGGCCGGAAAAAGTACCGGCAGTATGATCAATGAAGCAAGGCTTAATTTTTTGTGAACAATGAATTTCCAGATGGAGAATAAAAAGGAATGAGAGTATAAATATCTCTTTATTTCTCGCATTTGTTTATCTATAATAGGAGTACACATTCTTAGAGGTGATCGGACTATTATGGACAAAAGTGTTTACAAGGCTTGCTTACAGGATACAATTAAAGAAGCGTCTACAAAAACATATTGCAGTAATATGCTGAAATCATTGGAACAATCTCGTTTGATTCATTATAAAGAACATTTGTTGGCGGAGCAGGAACAATCGGTTGATTTAACTGAATTTAAAACAGAATCAGAAGTTGTTCAACTTTGTGAAGCTATAGATAAAAGTGATGAAGTTATAAGAGCAATTGAGAAAAGTGAGTTTACATCGGCTTATAAATACTCAGTTCTTTTTGAAATTGACAATTTTCCCGAAGACTTAATTAAAAGTATGTTTGAAAAGGGACAAATACAAGATTTTTGTTCTGATTCATTTAATTTCGATACATTATTTGAGGAAACTTCAAATATTGTAGTACCAACAAAGTATCTTGTTGATGAAAAAGTTACTATATATAAATTCAGCAGGCATTTAACAGGTTTTTTACCTATTGAAGGTAATAATAAAAGAGAGATAAAATACCCTATTCTTGTTGTATTTTTTAACGATCTAAATGTTGTCGAGATAAGATTAGGGAAAATTAAAAGCTTTTTAAGAAGAGACGAATACTTTTATGTTAAACAAATTGACTTTATAGTTGATTGGTTACAAACTAATTTAGCATGTCAACTTAATCCTATTGATTTAACAAGGGCTATTGATTATATTTCAAAACTAGAAGAAACGGATGTAATTGTAAGTGGTCAGTTAATGAATCTTAAAAGCGGAGCAAAAGCCCAATTGGAAGTAGGTAATAATGATGATTATCTACCATTACTAGGAGAATTAAAAGAATTAATTAAAACAAATGCTGAGTTATTTAACAAAAGTCCAGAAATAAAAGAGATACTAGAAACTTTTATCTTAGAGACTGAAGAAACATCAGATTTGCCATGGATTTCACTCACATGGACAAATGAAACAAAATCAAAAGCAACAAAAGTTAAATTTAGTTTTAATTATATGAATAGGCAATATAGTCTTCTCCAGTATTATTACAGTAGTAGCACAGAAATGGAGAGAATGAATAATGTCACCAGATCTATTATTGAAAGTAAAAGACAAGTTGATCAACAACTTCAAACTAACGGATAAGCAGATTGAGGATTTTTTGGATCTTTTTTCGAGATATAAAAAAGGACAATTAATTTACCCAGGAGCATTTATTAGAAAAACATATTTGCCGATGAGTGTAGTGTATAAAATTCTAGAAGATATATCATCTAGTGGTGTTATAGAACGAAATTATGAGGTATACTGTCCTGCATGTTCTAGATACACTGGCGGTCTTTATAAAACCTTAAAGGATATACCTGAAGAGTTAGCATGTGAAGAATGTGACGCACCTTTAAACTTTTTAGACAATTCATTAGTTATATACAAAGTGGTGTTCGATAAATGAAAGGCTTCACAGCAAAAGAATTTTTACTAAAAGTTTTTGATACTAATGAAGAAATATTTAGAACCATGACTGAATTTACAGATGAAGAAAAAGACATTTATAATAAAAAACTTGAGCGTCTAAAGTATCTTCATAAATCTAATAGGAAAGTTAGTACAAAAGAAAAAGGAAACGCATTAGAGGAATTGGTGGTATACTTATTTAATAAATCTGCTGTTTTTGAAGTTTTAGAAAATATTCATACCTCAACAAACGAAATAGATCAGATAATTACCCTAAATAGTAAAGGCAGATTTTTTAGGGAGCAGGGTATCTTGGATTTGAAGTTTGACACATTTTTAGCTGAATGTAAGAATTACAATAAAAAAATAGGAGTAACATGGGTAGGGAAGTTTTGGTCTCTGTTAAACTCATCTTGTACTACTTTAGGCATTATGTTTTCATACCATGGTTTAACAGGGAGCGGTTGGAGAGATAGTGTAGGTTTAACAAAAAAGATCTATACGGCAAAAGAAAATCCCAGAGAAAAAATACACATAATTGATATTAATATTACAGATTTCGAAAAAATCTCCGAGGGGACCAGTTTGTTAAACTTAATTTTTGCGAAAATAAATGCATTAAAGTTAGAAACGGATTTTAATAAATTTTTATCAAAACATCCTTGTGAGACTAAAAATAAAAAGCTCACATAACTCAATTAAGGTGAGCTTTTTATTTTGCCTCTACTTTAATAACATCCTCGAATTTATTGAGATTGGTGTCTCCTTTTTAATCCACGACCTGTAACAGCTCGCAGCTGATTATGTAATGGATATATCCCTCTATTTGAACGATCTCCCCGGTTTCCGGTCCGTTAAGCATTGGCAGCGGCTTAAATACAGAAAACTGAACTGGATTATTAAACTCCATTGCTTCACTTATTACCTTTTCCATGTCTTCTACTTGGGCCATGTCAAGGACAGGTCTTTTCATTCTATTGTGAGTACTCTCCGATTCGGGGAGCATGCTGACATGTTCCGGCAGCATCATTGTCGTTGATTAAAAAAGTTTTTTGCCAACAATTCAATTCATCAGGTTGTATTTAAAGTAATGCATAAAAAAAACAAACCCTTGATATACAAGGGTTTGTCGGTATGATTCCGACTGGGCTCGAACCAGCGACCTCTACCCTGTCAAGGTAGCGCTCTCCCAGCTGAGCTACGGAATCATGATATGTAACACTGGGTATTTGTTTTGCTGACAAGTTCTATTATATGCAGATTAGATGGGTTCGTCAACAGTTTTTCGATTTTTTTTTTGAGAACTGGGAAAGAGTCTTGCAGTACGCCGCGCGTTATGAAAATATTGTCTTATATAGAAGTCAAAAGGGAGCAGGAATTGGATGGATCTGATACTTAAAAGTGTTGATAGTATTTTAATCGTATTTTTAGCAATCTTTTTTATGTGGAAATTCGTTTATGAAATTAAACATGAGAAGCGGAAGGCTGTTATCTTGCTTTTGCTGCTCATCAATGTCTATTTTATTGTAAAAGTGTTCAATCTCGTGTTGCAATTGATGTAGCCAATATCAAAATGCAGTTAAGGAGACTAAAAAACCAATGAAAACAGAAAAGCAAAAAATGCTGGACGGAGAGCTTTATCTTGCTTCTGATCCGGTGCTGTGCCATGACAGACTCAAGGCGCGCAACATTACGAATGAATTCAACCATTCGAACGAAATCGACGACAATAAAAGGACCAAGCTGATCAAAGAGCTGTTTGGTTCAACAGGGGAAACGCTCCACATCGAACCGGTGTTTCGCTGTGATTACGGTTTTAATATACATGTCGGGGAAAATTTCTTCGCCAATTTTGACTGTGTTTTCCTCGATGTATGCGAAATCCGGATAGGCGATCATTGTATGCTCGGACCGGGCGTTCATATTTATACGGCGACCCATCCGCTTGATCCGTTCGAAAGGATAAGCGGTGCGGAGTACGGGATACCTGTCATCATCGGACGTAACGTCTGGATTGGCGGCAGAGCGGTCATCAATCCCGGCGTCAAGGTCGGCGACAATGCAGTGATAGCTTCCGGAGCCGTCGTGACAAAAGATGTCCCGGACAATGCCATCGTCGGCGGCAATCCGGCGAAAATAATTAAATACGTTGACGGCAAAAACACCAATTCTATCTGATTGGTGTTTTTATTTTAGAATAGACGCGGTGAATGTTGGAGTTGATCAAACATCCGCGGGAAGCAGATTTCTCCCGCGGATTTAAGTGTTATCGGGTGACCGTAATATTGTTGATGACCAGCTGTCCCAATGAATTGAGATACGAAAATGTCGCTTTGCCTGGGCTGACGGCTTTTACGTACACGCGGTCCGAGGTGACGCTGACGGTAATGGCGCTGCCGCTGTAGGACACGTTTGAAATGCCGACGTATTGATCTTCCTGTCCGACTTTCATCGGCCTGTTGATGACGATCGCCTGAGGGGCGAAGATTCCTTGTGCAGATGCGTGAGAAGAGAGACTTTCAGTTTTAGAGAGTTCCTGGGCTTGTACATGCATGGGACTTCCCGAAACAGCAAGCATACCTGCCAGTAATGATGAAGCAACTAAACTTTTACTTAACCACTTCATAACCATCATCTCTTTTCCTATGTGATAGTTCCAGGATATGGCATCTCCAGCCGGCAGTCAATCGTTTCCAGTGATGATTCACACATTGGACAAACGAAAACAAACATTTCGTGAAGCGGGCAGGAAGAACGGATCATCATTCCGAAGCTGTTCTTTGGTTCAAAGCGTTAATAAAGGTTTTTACATTTTTTTTGTCTTGCATGACGGGTGAATATATATATGAAAGCGTCCTGGTAAAGGTTTGATTTTTCAGCCGGATCACGGAAAGGTTTCCATGCTGCACGTCTCTTTCAATGACGCTTTCAGACAGGAGTGACAGGCCGATGCCTGTCATGAGCGTTTCTTTGATCCCCTGGTTGCTGCTGATCGTCAGAAACGACTTGACTTTCAAACCGTTTGAACGGATGACATGGTTTAAGTATTCGCGTGTACCTGAGCCGACTTCGCGTGTTACCCATGTTTGATTTTGCAGATCGGCCATTGTCACGTCCTGTTTGGCGGCAAGCGGGTGATTACTTGAAGCGGTGATAAACAATTCGTCCTGCATAAAGGCGTGGACAGAAAGCTCTTTTTCATTTGTCTGGCCTTCGATCAAGCCGATGTCCACTTTGTACAGGCGGACGGACTGCACGATTTCTTCCGTGTTTCCAATGACCGCCTTGAGTTCGAGCTCAGGATATTCTTTTTGAAGGTCGAACAAGAGCGATGGCAAAATGTATTCGCCGATTGTGAAGCTTGCACCGATTTTCAGCTCGCCTTTGATCGAGTTGTGGTGATCGAGAATGTCCTGCCGCGTTTGTTCATATATGGTGATCATTTGTTTGGCGCGGTCGTATAAAATTTCACCGGTCGGCGTGATTTTCAAATATTTCGGAGAGCGTTCAAATAATTTCGTCTGGAACTCTTTTTCAAGATTTTTAATGTGCATGCTCACGCTCGGCTGTGACATGAGAAGAAGCTCGGCCGTTTTTGTGAAATTTTTGACTTCTGCAAGGGTAACGAATGTCTTCAGCGCATCATAATGCACACGAATCTCTCCTTTATTAAAAATTTTAATAGCTGTGATAATTAATATATATTTTACTAATGTTGAGTATTCCAGTAAACTTTAAATTAGAATCTTTTTTAGGAATGTTTGGTTTGAAGCAGGCTGACGCCGAGCGGCAAAGGGGATGTGGTGAGTGAGCGCTTACAATATTTCTTTGCAGCAAAGCCGTGATCGACAGATGTTTTGCGTCAATAAAACCGATTTGATTTATAGGAATAGTGGATATATGATGAATGTAATCCTTTTCCGTTTCAAACAAGTCATAATTTTTTTATTCCTTAGTGAGGTGGATATCGTTGCAACTTCAGGTAATGAACAGTCCTTTTAACCAGGAGCAGGCAGAGCTCCTCAACCGCCTTCTGCCAACTTTGACGGCATCACAAAAAGCCTGGCTGAGCGGTTATCTGGCGGCTGTGCAAACCGCCGATGCCGCGGCGGCGCTTGAAACATTGCCGGCGGAAGCTCCGGCTGCAAGTCCGGCCCAGCCTGTTTCCAAAGAAGTGACCATTTTATTCGGGTCGCAGACAGGAAATGCACAGGGACTTGCTGAAAACGCGGCTAAGACGCTTACAGAACGGGGCTTTCAAGTCACCGTCTCTGCAATGAGCGATTTTAAGCCGAACCAATTGAAAAAATTAAAAAACCTTCTCATCGTCGTCAGCACGCACGGAGAAGGGGATCCGCCGGACAACGCGCTGTCATTCCATGAATTTCTCCATGGCAGACGGGCTCCGAAGCTCGATGATTTCCGTTATTCTGTGCTGGCTCTTGGCGACACGTCGTATGAATTTTTCTGCCAGACCGGAAAAGAGTTTGATCAGCGGCTTGGTGAGCTGGGGGGCACAAGGCTCCATCCGCGCGTCGATTGCGATCTCGATTATGATGAACCGGCTGCAGCGTGGCTTGAGGGTGTCATCTCAAGCTTAAACGAAGGACAGGAACAGGGCGCAAGCTCAGCACCTGCTCAAACGGCAGCACCGCAAGCAGCAGGAGGAGAAACGGTATATTCGAGAAAAAATCCGTTCAGAGCGGAAGTGCTGGAAAATTTGAATTTAAACGGCCGCGGATCAAATAAAGAAACGCGCCACCTTGAATTATCGCTCGAAGGCTCAGGCCTGACTTATGAACCTGGCGATGCGCTCGGCATTTTTCCGGAAAATGACCCGGAACTCGTCGACATGCTGCTGGCCGAGCTGAAATGGGATCCGAATGCTACCGTCACGGTTGATCAAGGGGAAAACCTTTCCCTGAAAGAAGCGTTGACTTCTTACTATGAAATTACGGTGCTGACAAAAAAATTTATTCAGCAGGCGGCAGAACTCATTGCAAATGAAAAGCTGCGCGAGCTTGCCGCTCAGGAAAACGCGGATCAATTAAAAGCATATATCGCAGGCCGCGACCTGATTGATTTCGTTCAGGATTTCGGTCCGATCGCAGCAGCTCCGCAGGAATTTGTTTCGATTCTTCGAAAAATTCCGCCGCGTCTTTATTCGATCGCATCAAGCTTCGCTGCAAATCCGGATGAGGTGCATTTGACGATCGGCGCTGTCCGCTACAATACGCACGGCAGAGACCGAAAAGGAGTCTGCTCGGTTTTATGTGCTGAACGCCTTCAGCCTGGCGACACGCTGCCTGTTTTTATTCAGCCGAATAAAAACTTTAAGCTGCCTGAAAATCCGGAGGCTCCGATTATCATGGTCGGTCCGGGCACAGGTGTTGCGCCGTTTAGGTCATTTATGCAGGAGCGCGAAGAAACCGGAGCATCGGGGAAATCGTGGATGTTCTTCGGCGATCAGCATTTCGTCACCGATTTCTTATATCAGACAGAATGGCAAAAGTGGCTGAGTGACGGCGTGCTGACAAAAATGGATGTCGCGTTCTCGCGGGATACGGAAGAAAAAGTGTATGTACAGCACCGCATGCTTAAGCACAGCAAAGAACTGTTTGAGTGGCTTGAAGAAGGAGCGGCTTTCTACGTTTGCGGCGACAAGAACAACATGGCCAAAGATGTTCAGAACGCATTGCTTGAAATTATCGAAAAAGAAGGCGGCAAAAGCCGCGAGGAAGCTGAAGCCTATCTGGCAGAAATGAAAAAGCAAAAACGTTATCAGCGCGATGTATACTGATTTTGATTGAAAGGGGACTTTTTCAACATGGGGAACGAAATATTAAAAGCGCCTGAAGGCCCGCCGAGTGATGTAGAACGCATTAAGAAAGAAAGCAACTATTTGCGCGGCACCCTGAAGGAATCGATGCTTGAGCCGCTTTCAGCCGGAATTTCCGATGACGACAACCGTCTGATGAAGCATCATGGCAGCTATTTGCAGGATGACCGCGATCTCCGCAATGAGCGTCAAAAGCAAAAGCTTGAGCCGGCGTATCAGTTCATGCTGCGCGTCCGGATGCCGGGCGGTGTCGCAACGCCTGAGCAGTGGCTTGTCATGGATGAGCTTGCCCGGAAATACGGAAATGGCACATTGAAGCTGACAACCCGGGAAACCTTCCAAATGCACGGCATTTTAAAATGGAACATGAAAAAAACGATTCAATCGATCCATTCAGCCATGCTGGATACGATTGCAGCATGCGGGGATGTTAACCGGAACGTCATGTGCGCTTCCAATCCGTATCAATCAGAAATCCACAGAGAAGTGTATGAATGGTCGAAAAAGCTGAGTGATGACCTCCTGCCGCGCACACGTGCGTATCATGAAATCTGGCTTGATGAAGAAAAAGTGGCCGGCACGCCTGATGCGGAAGAAGTCGAACCGATGTACGGACCGCTGTATCTGCCGCGGAAATTCAAAATCGGCATCGCCGTTCCGCCGTCAAATGATATCGACGTATTTTCCCAGGATCTTGGGTTTATCGCGATTGTGGAGGATGACAAACTCATCGGCTTCAACGTCGCGATCGGCGGCGGTATGGGCATGACCCATGGAGACAAAGCAACGTATCCGCAGCTTGCCAAAGTCATTGGCTTCTGTAAGCCTGATCAGTTATATGATGTCGCCGAAAAAACGATTACGATTCAGCGGGACTACGGAAACCGCTCGGTTCGCAAAAATGCCCGCTTCAAGTACACAATTGACCGCCTCGGCTTGGAAACGGTCAAAAACGAGCTGGAAAACCGCCTCGACTGGAGCCTCGCTGAAGCAAAGCCGTATCATTTCGAGCATAACGGCGACCGCTACGGCTGGGTAAAGGGTGTAAACGGAAGATGGCACTTTACAATGTTTGTTGAGGGCGGCCGCGTCACTGATTATGATGATTACAAGCTGATGACCGGCTTAAGGGAGATCGCCAAAGTTCATACCGGCGATATCCGCCTCACAGCCAATCAAAACTTGATCATTGCCAATGTCACAAGCCAAAAGAAGAAAAAGATCAGCGAACTGATCGAACAGTTTGGTTTGACTGACGGCAGGCATTATACAGCGCTCCGCCGCAGCTCGATCGCATGCGTCGCACTGCCGACGTGCGGATTGGCGATGGCCGAAGCGGAACGATATTTGCCAAAGCTGATTGACAAAATTGATGAAATCATTGAAGAAACCGGCTTGAAGAATGAAGAGATTACCATCCGCATGACGGGATGCCCGAACGGCTGCGCCCGCCATGCGCTCGGCGAAATCGGCTTCATCGGAAAAGCCCCTGGCAAGTACAACATGTACCTCGGCGCCGCTTTTGACGGCAGCCGTCTGAGCAAAATGTACCGGGAAAACATCGGTGAAGAAGAAATATTAAAAGAACTTCGCGACATTCTTCCGCGCTATGCGAAAGAACGCAATGAAGGAGAACATTTCGGAGATTTCGTCATCCGCGCCGGAATTGTTAAAGAAACGACGGACGGAACGAATTTCCATGATTGATGAGCATTTTTTAAAAAACGCCTCAGCCCTTTGATCGGTGCTGAGGCGTTTTCTGTTTACGAAAATGATCGAACCGTTTCCGACTCGATGATCATTTTCATAAACTCGGCAGCCGCCGGTGTTGCTTCTTCAAATGAGGGTGTAATCATGCCGACCTCGCGGATAATTTGAGGAGAGATGTCTTTTTTGATCAACCGATGGGATACGGAGGAAAGCGAAAAGTTAGAAATCAAGCCGATCCCCAAGTTGTTATTGACCATATTGACCAATGTTTCCGCGTTTTGCACAGTCAGATTTTCTTTTAATTCGAGGCGGTGTTTTTGAAAGATTTGAGATACCGCGACTTCGTGCCCGCCCTTGCAAAAGATCAATTCATTTTGATGTTTTTTCAGATCAATGAAAGGTGCGTCTTTTAAGTGATGATATTGCTCAGGGATGACGGCCGCCATCCGGTCTTGAAACAATACTTGACTTTCGAAACCGTCAAAGGGAGAGGCGACGATGCCTAAATCAACCAGGCGTGTTTCGACCCATTGCTTGATTTGGTCGGAGGTTCCTTCGACCAGCTCGATTTGTACGAGCGGATACTTTGACTTGAAGGAGGCGATAGCCTGCGGCAAAATATTCGCTGAGACGGCGGGGAACGAGCCAACTTTGACTTTCCCCCTGAGCAGATGATTTTCTTGATCGGCCACTTGGTATATTTTGTTTTCAATCACAATCATCTGTCTGGCCAGTACGGCGATTTCCTTTCCCGCGTCAGTAAGCTTTAACTTGTTCTGTTTATCCCGAATCAACAATTTGACCCCGAGCGACGTTTCCATGGTTTTTATGGCTTTGCTCACGGCCGGCTGTGAAATATACAGCTCGTTGGCGGCTTCTGTCATATTTAGTGTCTCCGCGACTTTCACAAAGATGTGAAGGCTGTTCATGTTCATAACCAAATGGTTATACCTCCGATAATAAAAATGTATTTCAGTTATCATCCAATATAGCATATGCTGTACATGAAACAAAGAAGAAAGGTGACGGTTTATGTTTAAAGTACTGTTGGGGATCATCTCTGTAACGCTTATTTGGGGGTATACCTGGGTGACGATGAAAATCGCAATCACTGACATTCCCCCTGTTTTATTTTCGGCACTGCGGCTGTTCATTGGAGCCGTTCCTTTGTTTGTAATTCTCTTGATCAAAGGAAGGAAGCGTTCAATAGGAAAGGAGAATATCAAGCATTATCTGGTGATGAGTTTATTGATGGGTTTAGGTTATATGGGGGTGTTAACTTACGGCATGCAGTTTGTCGATTCGGGAAAAACGTCTGTATTGGTGTATACCATGCCGATTTTTGTCACTGTCATCAGTCATTTTAAATTAAACGAGAAAATCAATGTGTATAAAATGCTCGGTTTATTTTCCGGGTTGATCGGTCTTTTGTTTATATTAGGAGGAGGGATTCTGCATGTTGATCAAAATGTCATATTTGGAGAGCTTTGTGTTTTAATCGCAGCGCTCAGCTGGGGCATCGCCAATGTATACAGCAAACTGAAATTTAAAGATACAGATATGATTCATATGAATGCATGGCAGCTTCTAACAGGGGCGGTGATGTTACTGATCTTCTCTTTTATACTGGAACCGTCCCGGCCGATTCACTGGTCAAATGAAGCGATCTTATCTCTTTTATTTAACGGTTTATTCTCTACGGCTTTGACGTTCGTCATTTGGTTTTGGATCCTGAATCAAATCGAAGCGTCAAAAGCATCGATGGCTTTAATGTTTGTTCCCGTATTAGGCCTTTTATTCGGCTGGCTGCAGCTGCATGAACCGGTCACAATCAGCATCCTGATCGGCGCCTTCATGATCTGCATCGGGATTTTTATGAATACTTATCAATTTAAAAAGGTGTAAAAAAAGGCAGAGGGTCTATATGGTATGATGAAATGGGAGGGAGATTTTATGAAAATCGAACACATCGCTATATGGACGAACAATTTAGAGGAAATGAAAGACTTTTATACCCGGTTTTTTCACGGAAAGGCGAATGAAAAATACGTCAATCCGAAAAAGCATTTCGAATCCTATTTCATTCAGTTTGAATCGGGAACACGGCTTGAGCTGATGAGACGTCCCGACCTTGCAAAAGGAGAGGAAAACGCTTCCGGCTATGCACATATGGCGTTTTCCTTAGGGTCGCGGCAAGAGGTTGACGAGATGACGAGCCGCTTTGAAAAGGAAGGATACCAGGTTGCCGGAAAGCCGCGCGTCACGGGTGACGGGTATTATGAAAGCGTCATCCTGGATCCTGACGGCAACATCGTTGAGCTGACCGTTTGACGGAAAAAAGCTAATGTCCGTTTTTAGACATTAGCTTTTTTCGTTTAGATGGCAGCATCGAGCTGATTGATTTTCCATTTGTTGTCTTCTTTCACAAACGTGATCTTTCTTTTCGCAGTCACCGATCCATCCAATGCCGGTACGGAAAATTCATAGGTGCGGGTATTGTTTTTTTGAGAAATCAGTTTGATTGTTGCTTTGTCCCATCCTAAGAGGTTGTCCCCATCGCCGACAGGAACGGCCATTTTTCCTTTATAAGACATAATGTTGTATTTTTCAAATCCTTTTTTAATGGCGTCTTTTGTGAAAACCGGTGCCAAGTAATCTGTTAACTTTGCTTTTGTGCTGAATTCACTGCACATATACGTATATGGAAGACCGCGGTATTCAAATGTTTTGGTTTGGCAAGTTGAGTTTTTCGCTTTTGGATTGTGGCCGCTCATCGTATTCCAAAAGTGCTCCCGTGCCTGCAAAGTCATTTGCATGACTTGTTTATTTGTTAAATTCCCTGATGTTTGGTTTTTCGCTGCGAGAGATGCTCCGGCAGGTAAGATGAGTAAAACAGCTAATAAACAAACGATTAACTTTTTCATGTTCCTCTCTCCTTAAATATATCTCTTATGTTACAAATGTTACAATAATTACAGATGGATTACAAGAGATTTGCGAGAAAAATTTTCCTTCGCTGTTTTCTAATATATGACGACATAAAAGCGACTGGGGTTATATGTTTAGGAAAATAAATTACGTCTATTGATTCGTTTTCCCGAATTTCTCTTCTCATAAACACAAAAGCTTCATGTTGAAAAAACATCTTATACTGAAAAAGAATTCCAGCTTGAACCAGCGTCAAGAGCAGGAAAGAGGACGTCTGAAACATAAAGGAATCATGTTGTTGAAAATCAGAATTTTACATAAAATCAAACTTTATCAGTAAAAAAACTGTAACGAAATTCGCATCAATCTGTCATAGCGGTGACATTTTGCTGTGTTACGATTTTCCCTGTTAGTTTCAAAAGGGCTAACAAGGGAGGATTTAACTTATGAAGAAGACAATCATGTCCTTGGCTGCAGCCGCAGCTATGTCGGCGACTGCATTCGGAGCGACTGCCTCAGCAAAAGAAATCGAAGTTCAAAAAGGAGACACGCTCTGGGGGATTTCTCAAAACTACGGAATGAACCTCAAGGACTTAAAAAAATGGAATCAGCTTTCATCAGATCTGATTTTACCGGGTCAAAAGCTGAACATTTCTTCTCAAGAAGAAAAATCTGAAGAAAAGCAGTACACCGTTCAGCTAGGGGACACGCTCTCAAAAATCGCAAAAGAGTTCGGTGTAACTGTAAGCGATCTTCAAAAACGGAACAATCTGAAGTCGGACCTGATTATTGCAGGGCAAACGATTGCGATAAATGGAGAAGCAGGAGAGGCTGCTGCTGCAGCGCCTGTGAAACAAGAGTCCGCGCAAAAACAAAACGATCAGCCTGTCAACGTGCAAAAGGAAATCACAGTGACAGCAACTGCGTATACGGCAAATGACGGGGGCATTTCAGGCATCACAAAAACGGGAGTCGACCTGAATGCGAACCGTGATGCAAAAGTCATCGCGGTTGATCCAAGCGTGATTCCGCTCGGTACGAAAGTATATGTGGAAGGCTACGGCGAAGCGACGGCTGAAGACACCGGAGGCGCCATTAAAGGCCATAAAATAGACGTATTTATTCCAGATAAAAAAGACGCTTTCAATTGGGGCGTCAAAACCGTAAAGGTCAAAATTTTAAACTAATATCAAAAAATGCAGGAGGCGCTTCATGCCTCCTGCATTTTTTTGATGGATCGATGTTTATGCTGGATGATGTTCCCCGCGACTGCTTTTCACAAAAACCGAAATCACAAGAGCAGCTGCTGCAAAGACGATGGCTACGAAATAAACCATATGAACGCCTTCTGTCATACCTTGCATGTGCAGCTCCTGACGGCTGGCTCCTGAAGAATGCGCGATAAAGCGATTCGAAACGGTCGTCAGAATTGTCGTGTACAATGCCGGACCGATGGCCCCTGACACTTGATTGACCGTATTCATAATCGCCGAGCCATGCGGGTACAGCGGTTTGGGCACCTGGTTTAAACCGAGCGTCATGATCGGAGCCATCGTTAACCCGACGCCGAGTGTGAAGCCGGCGTACAGCATCATTCCCGCCGCCATCGGCGTATCGCTTGAAATATTCGTAAACAGCGAAAGGACGGCAATCACAATGATCAACCCGGTGATCAACAGCGGTTTAAAGCCAAGCTTATCAAACAGGCGTCCTGCAACAAGAGATGTCATCGCCAGGACAAGGCCGCCCGGCAGCATAAGAATGCCTGTATAAAGCGGTGACAGCTCAAGCGCCATCTGGAAGTAAAGCGGCAAAATCAGCATCATCGAAAACTGTAGCATCATCACGATCCACATCAGGATAACCGAGACGGAAAATATTTTTGACTGAAACGGCCTCATATCAAGCATCGGCACTTTCAATTTGAGCTGGCGCATGACGAACAATATTAATCCGATGACACCGGCTGCCAGTCCGATGATCACTTTCGGACTGCTCCAGCCTGCAGCTTCCCCGGCGTTGCTGAAGCCGAAAACGATTCCGCCAAACCCGACAGTCGATAAAAGAATAGATAATATGTCAATTTTCGGATACGTCAGTTCGGTTACATTTTTCAAGCAGAACGCCGCATAAAAAATCATGAAAACCGATACTGGCAGCATCATGAAGAAAACAACGCGCCATGAATAATGCTCGACAATATAGCCTGAGATGACCGGACCGATCGCCGGGGCAAATAAAATAACGAGCGTTAGGATTCCGGTCATCGTTCCGCGTTTTTGCGGCGGAATCAAAGTCAATATCACATTCATCACAAGCGGCAGTATCAAACCTGTACCCGAGCCTTGGATGATCCGTCCGGCGAGAACGAGCGGGAAGACCGGAGCGATTCCGGCCAGAAAGGTTCCCGCCGTAAATAATGTCATCGCAGACAGAAACAACTGCCTTGTCGTAAAGCGCTGCATTAAAAACGCAGTAATCGGCACGGCGATGCCGATCATGAGCATATATCCGGTTGACAGCCACTGGGCCGTATTCGCTGAAATGCCGAAATCGTCGATGATCTTCGGCAAAGCCACATTCATGACCGTCTCATTAATCAGAGCGAGAAAATTTCCGACGATTAAAATGGCGATAATCATGAAGGAGCCTTTTTTAGCATGTTCCATTTGCATTTCCCACCCTTTATGATCGTTTTAGTAAAAAAGGAATTTGTTCGGCGGCTGCACTGAGGGGCCGACCGTTTTTTTTCGTCACTGAGAGCACATACGCACCCTCAATCATCGCCTGTATCGCGACGCTCAGCGTCTCGGCCGTTTCCGGCGCGTAGCCTGACTGGAGCAGTTTATCCTGATAGACAAGCTGCCAGTCTTGATAAACCTGTTCACAAGTTTGGCGGAGCCTTTCGCTGAACGACCACGTTTCTGCGGCGACGGATACGATCGGAATATCATCGTTTTCTTCCATGATGTATTCCTCGATTCCGTCAGCCATCATCTGGATATAAGATTGAAACGCCTTGACAGGATCAGCTTCTCGGCTGATCGCTGACAATATATACGCTTTGATTCTTTCCCCGGTTAATTGAATCGCCTCTTGCGCCAGTTCTTCTTTGCCGCCGGGAAAATAATAATAAAGCGATCCCCGCGGCGCTCCGCTTTCGGCTGTGATTTGGCTCAGACCTGTGGCATGGTAGCCTTGTTTGCGGAACAATCGTGAAGCCGCCCGCAATATTTTGTCGCGGCTGCTCATTTTTTCTGCCATCCTATCATTCCCTTATGATTTTATACTGATCGGTCTATATAATTTTAACGAAAAAAAAGACCTTTTTTGAAGGCCTGTTTTAAAAAAAGGACGATTTGTCCATATTCGGTTCACCGGGAATCCGCTGAAGGCTTAAGAAAGCCGGCAAGCAGCGGCGCCACAGCGATCACTGCCAAGATCGACAAAAGGCTGTCAGATATGAGGTGAACAAAAGTTGAATTGATGGTATAGAGTGCGAGCACCGTTAAATAAACGGCCAAAAAAACGTAGCCGAAGATTTTCTTGCGGAACGGTTTTTTGAGTTGAATAAAAAGAAACAATCCGGCCATTAAAATGATAAACGTCACAGTTCTATTCTCCCTTCGCGAATGTTTCTCAATCCTCGTATGTCCGGTTTCTTTCTTTGTTGTCTTCAAATGCCAGCTGAATGACGAATAAAAACAGACAGGCGATGATTTCCACATCCAGCGGGATGGTGATGCTGTCCATCAATTCATCAGCGAGATGGATGGCAAGCCACGTAAAAAAACATTCGATCATAAAGGTCACAGCTTTATGACCGATCATAAAGCTCAAAATCTTTTCCGGGATTTCAAACAGCGCGCCGAGGCCAAAGGATAAAAGGATATACCAGAAGAGCGACCAGGGCGATTCGTATGTCACGCCGAAAATCGCGAAAAAGCCGGCAACGCCGAAATAATAAGACCCGAATAAGAGCGTAAACACAGTGAGGATCAACAGAAAGATCATAGTCACTGCGAACATGGTACCGAGAGTTTTTTTAATCATTAAACATTCATTCCTAATCATGCAGTGTATATTCATGATATCAGAAAAATATCCGGTTGTGAGTTATTAATGAGATTTTGGGGTTAAAGTTTGTGTGGAAGGGGGGAGTGGAGAGAGCGTTCTGAAAAATTCCTAAGGTGTTTTTCGAGACCTAATTAATCGCCATATATCATATTTGGAGCGTTTTCATAAGGGCTGCAATCAAGAGGATAGGATCACAAATAAAAAAGGCTGCCAGCCGGCAACCTCACTTTGTTAAGCATATTTCGTATTTGCTTGTTCTAAAACCGACGTGTTTACTAGAAGAATTATTTTCGTGCCTTAGGTGATTTTCGATTTTGGTTCAATTGCTTTAATCTTTTAAATCTCATAAAGAGATTTTTATTTTCCTAGAGGGAACATATTTACAACCGCTGCGACTCCCGGTACACTACATAAAAACAGGACAGGCAGGTGCAAAAAATCAAGAGATGAAGCAGGCTTTAACTGACCAATACGGCAGCTTTACAGAGATGGCAAAAAATGAAATAGAAGGAACCGATTATTCGGTAGCTGCGCGGGATGCAGGGAGCGCACTGCTTGTGATGGCTCCCCACGGGGGCGGGATCGAACCGGGCATCAGTGAAATTGTCAGGGCTTTTGCAGCGGGTTCTTCGGTTTATTTATTGGAAGGATTGAAAAGGCGCGGCAATAAGAGTCTTCATGTGACAAGCGCCCATTTTGACTGCCCGCTTGCCGTGCGAATGGCTGCAGGACATCGATACATACTGGCGTTCCACGGATATGACGAGCCTTTCCGCCGGCATACGCTCATCGGGGGGACAGATCGAAGGCGCGCCTTGTTGTTTGCGGAGACATTGGAGAAGCACGGATTTTCTGCGGAGCTGGCGGCTGAAAGGGGATATCTTTCAGGTACAAACCCTGCAAGCATCAACAATCGCTGCCAAACAGGGTTAAGCGTGCAGTTTGAAATCAGCACTGCCCAGCGGAAGGCGATGTTTGAGCAATTCACATTAAAGGGCAGGCGAACGTCTCAAAATGAGGTGTTTTCCCGCTATGTCAAAGCTTTGAAGGCAGGAGCCCGCATCGCATATGGGCCGAGTGCAGCCGGGAGCTGAGCCGGCTGTTTTTTATTTTCTCAGCATATACGCCGGCCGGCTTTCTGCCGCGACCATTTTGCCGACGCCGTTTGCCGTTGTGTACGGGCGGCGGGTTTCCCGGCGGTAGCGTGCAAGTTCGTCTTCTTCTTTAAGGCGAGCAGCATTCGCTGATTCGCTCTCTTGGGAAAGGCTCGCCATCCATGCCTCATGAAACTGGATCCCGGCTTGCCGTTTTTCAAAGAGCTCGATCCGTTTGACAGCGAACGATTCCGTGACTTTAAAGAGGTCGGCGATCATTTTAGCGGCTTGGCATCGCAGCTGGGGAAAATCCATTTTTAAAAGCATAAAAGTAGGGACGCAAAAATGGTACATAAATTGATTGGCCTGGAATTCCTGCAGCTCCCTGAACATCTGATTCATATAAAGCTGGTTTCCCGCGTGCTTTAATACGTGGCATAACTCATGGGCAAAATCCTCCCACTGCTTTTCCTTTGAAAGGCTGCTGTTGAGAATGATGCTGTACATGCCGTCATGCTTAATCATCATGCTGTTGACATTTTCATAGTGAATCCAAATGTTAAAATGAGCGGCTATGCGATTCATATCAATGTGGTGGGGTTCAAAAAAACCAAACTTTTGATACATATTTTTGACGTATTCTTCTAGGTGAGATAAGTAAAACTTCAATACGAGACACCCTTTCGAACGAATGTTCTGTTTTTAGCGGGAAAGAAAAGCCCGTCAAAGGGGCTGTCATGTTTTCATGCAGATCTATCATATACGATGAGCAGCCTCTTTAGCAAATCTTTCCCTTTTTTATCGTCTTAACTATTAAATCGGCGCTCATCAGGTAATGTTTAATAAAAATTCCTTTTTTATCCGTTTTGTTTATCTCCGGGCTTTCGTTTTTTCTCTTTTTCTTTTAAGTATTGAATGAACTCGATGGCCTGCTGTCTGCTTTCGGGGGAAAATTCCTGCATGTCTCGGTATGCAATTTGCAGATCCGGATCTGCGATTTCGTCTTCAATCGTTTTTTTCTTTTCCGTTCCTGTCAACAGATAGTCAATCGTCACTTTATAGTAATCGGCGAGTTTTTTTAATGTTTCATAGTCCGGCTCGCTTCTTCCGTTTTCGTAATGGGAGTAGCGGGCCCGCGATACACCGATCTGCTTTGCCACTTCTTCCTGTGTCCGTTTTCCTCTCAGGCTCTTCAGTCTGCCGCCTAACATAGAATGACCTCTCTTCCTCAATTCGGCATGTTTATCTCTATTATAGATACAAAATGTATCGAAATAAACATATGATAAAAAAAGTATCAAAAAAGTATTGATGATAAGAAGTGTATCATATATAATCAAATCATCAGATACGTATTGTATCAAAAACAGGGAGTGAGAACATGTGCGAAAACGGTTGATCGAAGAGCGTTGTAAGAGGGGATGGACCCAAAAGCAAGTGTCGGCAAGGCTTGGACTCTCCGAGGTTTATGTTCGCAAAATCGAAAGGGGAACACGCAATCCCGGCAGAGAAACGATGCTGAAATTCGAAACGCTTTACTCAGTGCCTGATCGATTGCTGTTTCCCGATCTTTTTCAGGTCTGTTTGGATACTTATTGTATCAATGGGACTCTGTATGAAAGAAGGCGATGTCATGAATCTTGAACATCCGATGGTCACACACATTCGAACGCACGGCTATCCAAAGGAAGCCGACAGAGAGCAAATGCGAAGACATGGCGGACCCGCCGGATATCCACAAGGAGACAGAATGGGTAAAATTGTGATTTCCTACAGCTCAGACCGTTTTGATCAATGGCGGCTCGGCGAAGCCGGGGGATTCATCGCTTTTACGAAAGACGGAAAGCCTGTATTCCAATTCGATCGTAAAGGCCAATACGAACGGTATCTCAGACTGAACCGCAGAAGGCACAAGGAAGGGGGAAGATGAATGTCCCGTCCGCTCGATCAAAGCTATCCCTTTTCCGTTTACTCAGGGATTTTAACACCTGTGCACTACGAGAAAATAGGCAATGCCATTTGGCTGTTTTTATGGTGCATCAGTTCAACAACTAAGGAAATCGAACGCGATGGGATGACATGGGGCATCGTGCTCGGCAACAAACCGCTGAAAGCCGCAGAATTGGCTCTTCAATTCGGCGTCAACGAAAAAACGGTTAGAAGATGGCTCGCTCTTCTCGAACGAAACGGCTACATTGCAGTCACAAGAGCGCCTTACGGAATGATTTTGTCAGTCAGACATTCAAAGAAATTTGCCTATGCCAGCCATGTCCGGTCAGGCAGTTCTGTTCGGACAGAAGAGACTGGCCGTGCGGACATCCTTGTCCAATCCAATAAAGATATCACACAAATCAACACAAAACATAATATGACTTCCATAAAAACAATAGCAGACCGATTTGCCGCCCTTAGGTCTTTGCAGGAAGGAAAGCCTGTCCATCCCTCGTCAAAAGACTACCAGGCCATCGCCCGGATTGTCGCCCGCGGAGTGTCTATTCCGCAAACAATCAAATGGCTTGAACAATGCTTTGAAGAGTATGAGGCGCGGCGCCGAAGCCGCAATGAAACGATCAAGGTCTTCAGCTACTGTGAAAAATATATAATCGGCCGGCTGGCTGAAGCGGAAGAGAAAATAACTGTCAGGAGGGAGAACAATGTCCAAAAGAACAATCGAAGAGATCATGGACGAACTGAGAAACAGGAGCTGTCTATCACAGGGGGACAAACCGGAAGAATCCGCCGCAAAACGGTATGACTGTCCGAAATGCAAAGATGAACTCGGATTTATCGAACGGCGCGGAACGATGGAAGTATGGGTATCATGCGCCTGCCGCGAATGGCGGAAAGCGCAAAAGCTGTTGAAATCGAGCGAAATCACCGAACAATTTAAAAACTTAAATTTTGCTCAGTTCAAGACGAAAGGAAAACACCAATCTGTAAAAGAGGCGTATGAATGCGCCGTTGAATATGTACAAGCTTACCGGGACATCCGGGAAAGCCGCAAAAACAGCATCGCGCTCTTGGGACGACCCGGTTCAGGGAAGACGCATTTGCTGACGGCCGCCGCCAATGAGCTGATGAGGAAGCATTTCGTACCCGTCCTTTATTTTCCTTTTGTCGAAGGATTCAACGATTTAAAACAGGATTTCTCATTGCTTGAGGATAAGCTGAACCGGATGAAGCGAGTCGAGGTGCTGTTTCTCGATGACCTGTTTAAACCGGTGGGAGGCAGGCCGCGGGCGACGGAATGGCAGATCGAACAGACATATGCTGTCGTCAATTACAGGTATTTGAACCATAAGCCGATCATGCTGTCCAGCGAGCTAAGCGTTGAAGAAATTGTCAGCATAGACGAAGCGCTCGGAACGAGGCTGGTTGAAATGTGCCAGGACTTTCTCGTCGCCCTGAACGGGAGCTCTTTCGGCATCAATCATAGACTGGAGGGGATGGTTTGATGTGCCCGCTATGTAACGGGAGAAAACCAGTCCACCAGGACGCAAGGATCGGAACGATGTTCTGCGCTTGTCCAAACTGCCGCTCTGAAAGCGGCGATTTGACGGATGTGATCAAACATCTGGAAGCGCTGATTGCAAAAATGAAAACAAGGGTGAAACAAGGTGCTTAAATGTTTAAAAGCGATGATTCTCATCATCTGGACAGCGGCAAAAAGAGACGCACAAATGAAACGATGGCACGAAGAAGACGGAAAGTGAGGAAGACAAACGTGAAGAACGAAAGTGCGACGTACAGCCCGTCACCATGGCGCGTTGTCAGAACAAATAGCGACCTGTACATTTATTCAGCTTACAGTAAAGCCGAAAAGAAACGGTTTCCTTATTCCAGCGGGCGGGTGATTGCCAAAGTCGCCGACTACAGCGCATATTCCAAGGAAAAAAATGCCCGCTTAATCGCCGCGGCTCCCGAACTTTTGACCGCAGCGAAGCTCACGCTTGCCTATTTGAAGCGAAAACGGCCCGCTCGCTCTAATTCAGTTGAGAATCAATTGATAAATATTTTAGAAAAAGTCGTCACAAACGCGGAATTTGAAGAGGAGGAAAATAGATGAACCATCCGGCAAAGATACAAGATATCCACGATACGACGGTTGCAAGCAGCCTTAAAAAAGGAAAGGTGACAGTGATCGTTCTTGATGGAATGAACGGCACAGCTTGGCAGGCCGAGGCGCCTGAACACGGTAAAACCGTCATTGAAACGAGAAAGGGAGACCTCGCAAGGGTCGAATTTGAAATCGGCTATAAGCTATAATTCTACAACTTGCATATTTGTCCAAGACGGAAAGCCTGCGGACGCTGATCAGATGCACATCTTACTGTGCGGCTGATTGGTGTCCTTTTTTATTTCAAAAAAACGGAGGTACACAAAATGGAAGATTTGCTTTTCGAATATAAAAGAGCGCTGAAAAACACGAAAAAACTGTATCGGACCTATCAGGATGAACAAGGGCTGACTGCTGAACAATTGAAAGATAAAAAACTGATCAGAAACATGATGACCGATTTGGAATATGTGATCGACTGGCTTGAAAACGGAAGGGAGCCGGGAATCAGAAGGGCGATTGACAGGCGAGACGCTTATAAACGGATGCTACTGAAAGATCCGCTGATCATCGACACGTTCTCAGAACAGATTTCATTTGAACCGGCTCAAGAAGTGTCAGCGTACGATAAAGCCCGGATTGAAACCGCGCTGTCTGCCCTTACGGCACGCGAAAAAGAAATCTTCATTTTACATAAGGTCGAACAGTTTTCCTATGAGCGGATTGCCGCCATGCTCGGCATCAAAAAGTCTACTGTTCAAACCAATGTGAAACGGGCACAGCTGAAAATCGCGAAACAAATCGAAAAGCCTCTCGATTGTATGGCATAACGATATATCTGTCTTTTGTCATACGTTTGCCACCTATAAGTGAAAAGAGAAAAAATATAATAAAACATACTGTTCTTAAATGGAAGATTCATATAGCGATGAAATATTACTGTTTCCGGGAATGAGAGGCGGTGAAGATGAACAATGCCAAGGAAAAGGGATCCAAAAAGGGATGAAGCTTTTCGTCTCTATCAACAATACGGGGGAAACATTACGAATCTCGCAATCGCAAGAGAACTCGGTGTTTCAAATCAAAAAGTCAGCGTTTGGAAAACCCGTGACCGCTGGAAAGAGGCTGTAAACGGGGAGGATACGAGCAGAGGAAAAGCAGATATCCGCAATGAAGGGCTGAATGAACGGCAGCGTCTGTTTTGCATCTATTATGTGAAAAGCTTCAATGCTACCCAAGCAGCGATAAAAGCCGGCTACTCCCCTGCCAGCGCTCATGTGACAGGCTGCCGGCTTCTGAAAAATGAAAAGGTGGCCGATGAGATCAGGCGGATCAAAAAAGAGATGGTAGGGGAGATATTCGTTGAGGCGATGGATGTTCTCCAAGTCTATGTGAAAATCGCATTTGCCGATATGACCGACTATGTAACTTTCGGCAAAAAAGAGGTACAGGCTGTCGGAAAGTCAGGACCGCTGTTTGATGAAGAAAACAATCCGGTTATGAAAGAGATCAGCTTTGTCGATGTGAAACATTCCGACCTCGTCGATGGTACAGTCATCACAGAAGCGAAACTCGGGAAAGAAGGAATCGCAATCAAGCTGGCCGATAAAATGAAGGCGCTCGAGAAGCTCTCACAGTATTTCGATCTTTTCCCTGATTCATTTAAGCGGAAAATTGAAAATGAGAAGCTGAAGCTCGCCAAACAAAAAGCCGACAAAGATGCGGAATCAGGACCCGTTGAAGTGGTCATCACCAGAAAAGGTGATTCGGCTTGATCATGAAAGAAGTCAATCCGCATTTTGAAGATTATTTGTTTAACTGGGATCAGACGTTTCAATTTCTTGTCGGCGGATACGGTTCGTCAAAAAGCTATCATACCGCTTTAAAAGTTGTATTAAAGCTGCTGCAGGAAAAGCGCACCGCTCTTGTTGTAAGGGAAGTGTTTGAAACACACAGGGATTCGACTTTTTCTTTATTCGCAACCATTATCGATGAGCTGGGTGTTCAAACGGCGGCAGAGGCCGTTTCTTCTCCGATGCACATCAGGTTTGCAAACGGCAGCCGGATTATTTTTAAAGGGATGGACAACCCGGCGAAATTGAAATCCGTCAACAACATCTCGCTGATTTGGATCGAAGAATGTTCGGAAGTGAAGTATGAAGGCTTCAAGGAACTGATCGGCCGGCTGAGGCATCCTGATCACAGGCTGTATATGATATTGACGACAAACCCCGTCAGCCAGTCAAACTGGACGTACAGACACTTTTTCAAGGATGAGCGGAACAAGCGGTTTATTTTGGATGATGAGGTTTTGTATGAAAAGCGGGTCGCTATCGTCGGTGATACGTATTACCACCATTCTACAGCGGATGACAACCTGTTTTTGCCGAAAAGCTACCTCAAACAGCTTGATGATATGAAAGCATATGATCCCGATCTGTACCGGATTGCCAGAAAAGGACGGTTCGGGGTAAACGGCATTAGGGTTTTGCCGCAATTTGAAGTGATGGAGCATGAGGAGGTCATGAGGCGGATCTCCGCCATTTCCAAGCCGCTGAAGAGAACCGGTATGGATTTCGGATTTGAGGCATCATACAATGCCGTCGTCCGGGCGGCCGTCGATCCCGACAAAAAATATCTCTATATTTATTGGGAGTACTACAAAAATAAAATGACAGACGACAAGACGGCCGAGGAGCTTAACGAATTCGCGGTTACGAAGGAGCTGATCAAAGCTGATCCCGCTGAGCCGAAAAGCATTCAGTTTTTCAGGCAGAACGGCTTCAACATGACAGCAGCCCGCAAGTTCCAAGGCTCGCGCCTGCAATATACGAAAAAAATCAAGCGGTTTAAAAAAATATTGTGTTCTGACCGATGTGCCAATACGATCTACGAATTGCAGCCGCTGACCTATGCGACGGATAAAGACGGCAATCTGAAGGAGGATCAGTTTACAATTGATCCGCACACACTTTCCGCGCTATGGTACGCGCTTGATGATTATGAAGTCACCGATTTGAAGGCTGAGCCGGAAGTGAGAAAACGGCCGAACAGGAAAAGGGGGAGATAGTGTATGTCCACTCAGCAAACGGTAAGAGCAAAAGTCATGAAATCCCGTTTTCACGAGCCTGTAACAAAACAAATATATGAAGATCAATTTTCGGAGATCTACGGAGATGAGATTATCGCACCGCCGTACAATTTGAAAGAACTGAAAGCCATTGCCGAATATTCTTCAATTCTCCAGCAATGCATTGACGCCTATAAAACGAATATTGCAGGGTTCGGGCTTGATGTCGAGTACGCTTTTGATTTTAATGGTGCGGATGTGACGCCCGATAAGAAAAAGGCTGCTGAGACCGATTGGACAAGGCTTGAAGATTTTTGCCGCCATCTTCATTTCGATGAATCGGCTGAAACGATTTTAAGCCATATGATAGAGGACCGCGAAAAAACGGGGAACGGGTTTTTGGAGGTGCTCAGAAACGGCACGGGGCAGCCGGCCGGAATTGAATATCTCGATGTCAAAAATATGCGCGTCTGCGGATTGACAGAACCGATCGAAGTGGAATTTGCCTACATGGAAAACGGATCGCTAAAAAACATCAAAAGGGAAAAAAGGTTCCGCAAATACGTTCAGATGATTGACGGCAGGAAGGTGTACTTTAAAGAGTACGGCGATCCGCGCGTCATGGATATGACCACCGGAGCGTTTGACAGACAGACTCCGCCTGAACGAAGTGCGAATGAAGCGATCCATTTTAAAATCGGCAGCGGCGTCTACGGCGTTCCGCGCTGGATCGGAAATATCGTCAACCTGTACGGAGCGCGGAAAGCGGAAGAGCTGAATTATATGTACTTCAGACAAGGCCGGCACGTCCCCGCCGTTATTACGGTTGAAAACGGCATGCTCTCAGAGGCTTCGTACAGAGAGCTGCAGGAATATATGAACGACTTGGAAGGCGTTGAAAGTGCCCACAAATTTTTGCTGATCGAAGCGGAGGGGATCGCACAGGAAAAAGACATTCACGGCAGCCAGGACATTACGCCGGTGAAAGTGGACATCAAATCACTCGCCGAAATTTTGCAGGAAGATGCGCTGTTTCTTGAATATGACGAGAAAACGCGGAATAAAATCCGCTCTTCCTTCAGGCTTCCGCCGCTCTACACCGGTGATGCCCATGAATATAACAGGGCGACAGCAGATACCGCCCGCAAAATCACCGAAGAACAGGTTTTTGAACCGGAGCGGAAAATATTGATCGGCAAGCTGAATACGCTGTTTCTCCGTGATTTAAACATTTTCCATGCGAGGCTCCAATTGAAAGGACCGGACTTTCGCGATCCGCTGGAGATTGCAAAAGTGCTCGGTCCTTTTATTCAAGCGGGAGCGGTATCTGCAAATGATCTGCGCGACCTGGCCGGCAGAGTGCTCGGCAAGACGCTTGATGAATGGCCGGAGGAAGAATTCAGCAGGCCGCTCGGTTACCAGCAAAGCGCAAAGCGTGCTGAAGCGGAAGCCGGAGCGCTGCTGCCCGAACTGCAGGAAGTCGTCGAGACATTGAAACAGATCACTGAAAGGAGGTGAACACTTCGTGCCGAGAGAGCTTAAAAATGCCAAGATCAATTTCGTCAGTTATGTCGACAAAGCGGCGAACAAAAAGAAATTCTTTATGACGAAATCGAGTGAATCGCCGACATTTGAAAAGGAAGTCAAGCTGATTGCGAAAGCCGAGGATGAAAAGAAGCTCGTCTACGGCGTGGTCTACGAGCCGGACATTCAGGATGCCCACGGCGATTTTATGTCGGCTGACGAAATCCAAAAAGCCGCCCACGGTTTTCTGAAAAATGCCCGGAAGATCGACAAAGATCACAATTTCCAGGGAGGCGTCGGAGAAGTCGTGGAGTCCTATGTTGCGCCGGCTGATTTTGAAGTGAACGGCGAAACGATTGTGAAAGGCTCTTGGGTGCTGGTGACAAAAGCCGGCGATGAGATCTGGGAACAGATTAAAAAAGGAAGCATCACCGGCTACAGCATGGCGGGCACTGCCGAAACGGTCGAACACCCGCCCCGCGCCGGCTCTAAAACCGATGAGACCGGCAGTTTCTTTCAGCTGTTTAAGCAGTTTTTTGCCGGCGACAAACAAAAAACGGGAGAGGAAGAAAAAAAGATGAAACGATCAGAAGTTCAAGGAACGATTGAAGCCGTCTTGGCTCCGCTTCTCAAACGTCTTGACGATTTGGAAGGGGATAAAGCGGCGGACGAAAAAGAGCAGCAGACAGACCAGGATGCACATGTGAAGGAAATCGTCGAGGACATGCTCGCCCCTCTGATTGCGCGCATCGAAGCACTCGAAAAGATGAGAGGTGCCTCAAAGCAGGCAGCGGCTGAAAAAGAAGGAGAAGAAGAAGTTAAAAAATCGATTTGGAGCGGATTGCTTTAATTTGGAGGAGGAAGAACATGAGAAATCAAGAGATTATTCGTAAAGCCGAGATGTCGCTTGCGACGTTGAAAAGCGGAGGATTAATGAATCCGGCGCAGGCTTCTGCATTTATTCGCATGGTGCAAAACACGCCGACAATTTTTAGCGAATCACGTGTGATTCAAATGGAAAACGACTCGCAAAAATTTGAAAAAATCGGTTTTGGCCAGCGGATTTTAAGAGCGGCTGATGAAGGTAAAGCATTGGCGAAGGACCAATTAACCGCACCAGTGACCAGCACGGTTGAACTGAATGCGAAAGAAGTCATTGCCGAAGTCAACATTACTTATGACACGCTCGAAAATAACATTGAAAAAGACGGCCTTCAACAGACGCTGATGCAAATGCTGGCGGAACGGGCCGCTGTGGATATTGAAGAACTGATCGTCAACGGTGATGTTGCGTCTTCAGATCCATACCTTGCTCAACTTGACGGGATCCGGAAGCAGTCCGTCTCTCACATCGTCGATGCAGGCGGGGAGCAAATCAGCCGACAGCTTTTCAAACAGGGGCTGAAAGCTGTTCCGGCAAAATATATGCGCGTTCCGCAGGAATTCAGATTCTACACATCGCTCGGTCAGGAGATCGAATGGAAAGACCGCGTCGCAGACCGCCAAACAACGCTCGGGGATGCGGCCGTACAGGGCGGGCTTTCAACCGCTTTTGGCGTGCCTGTTAAAGGGGTCTCAAATATTCAGCCGTATGCGTACGGAGAAGGAGATGCAGCCGCCGAAGCATCAGACATTATTTTGACGCATCCGAAAAATATCATTCTCGGTTTCTCGCGCAATATCAGAATTGAAGTCGATAAAGACATTCGCGCGCGCAAATTTATCATTGTCCTGACGGCAAAACTGGACAGCAAATTCGAAGAAGAAGACGCGGTTGCAAAAATCGTCAATGTAAAAGAGTAAATGCCTGAGTCCGAACGTTTTCACTGAAAGCATCGCCAATCGGCGGGGAACGAGTCCGGGCAAAAGCGAAAGCGCCCCGGACAAACAGGTAAAAGCTCTGGAAGGATGTGATGAACATGCTGATCACGCCCGACGATATCATTCAATATTCCGTTATTGAAGCCGTGAAAAACCGGCCGCAGGAATTGCTGCGGCAGGATATCCTTGAAGCCGAAGCGGAAGCCGAGCAGATCACGGGGCATCGTTTTACAGATGAAAAATATGATCCGCTGCCGGAAAAGGCAAGGCTCGCTTTGCTGCAGCTGGCACAGTACTTTGCATTGAAAAACGGTGATGAATCGCTTTTGAAAGGCTACAAATCTGAGAAATTGGGTGACTACTCCTATACGCTCTCAAGAAGCGGTGGCCTGGCGAAGCCCGACGTCTATAAACTGCTCGAAGAATTTATTCTTGATTATGAATCTGTCCGATTCAAGGTGCGGCCGCTATGAGCTACAAAAGTCTATTAAGCGACCGCTGCGATATCTATCATTTAAAGGAAGATCATGCAGAGGAAGCAAGGTACGGCATTCCCGCGCCAAACCTGCAGCCGATTCGCACATACGGGGAAACCCCCGATCTTCAAAACGTTCCCTGCTATTTTACGGAAAAAAATCAGTCGATCGTCCAGCAAGATCCCGAACAGGTCATTTATCATTCATATTTGGCCCATTTTCCGGCGGATGCAGATGTGCGCCTTCACGATCTTGCGGTCTGGAACGGTGTCAGCTACACGCTCCAGCAGCCGCGCAACATCAAAGGCCATCACCTGGAAGTCTTAGCGGTCAGGGATGAAAAACTATGAAAATCAAAGGATTGAAACAGCTATCGCGGACGCTGGAAAAAGCGGGGCAGAGCGGCTTTCGAACTGAAGCTGCCAAGTGGCTTGAACAGGCGGGAACCGATTTTTTAGATCTGGTCCGCGACGAAATCGTACGCGCCGGATCGATTGATACCGGCAGCCTTATGCGCTCTTTCAAGCGAGGGGCTGAAGGGAACATATGGGAAATCGAAAAAGGCGGACTCACGCTTGAAGTCGGGACGGAGTTAGAGTACGCCTCATTCGTAAATGACGGCCATTGGACAGGCGGAAAAGAGGAAGTCAGGTGGATTCCGGGACAATGGCACAGCGGCCGATTTCAATACGATCCCGGTTCTTCGTCCGGCATGGCTTTAAAACGGCAATGGGTAAAGGGAACAGGCTATTGGGAGCATGCGCTTTACATATTTGAGCGTTTATTTGAAAAACGCCTGAATGAAAGGCTGCAAACATGGCTGAATTCCCTTTAAGGAGGTGAAGCTTTGAACGACGAAACGGGATCTGTTATGAATTTTTTTTATCAAGTCTTTCCTGTCGTCTGTTATGAAAAGGAAATACCCGACCATTTTCAAATACCGTCGCTATATTTTCCTCCCCCTTCTGTTTTTGATGAAAATGATACGGTTTCAACATTTAAAAAAGTCTTCACCCTGAATGTGAAACTGTTTCACCATGATTCACAGCAGGCCCACGATCATGCCGAGCGCATTGCAGACACCGTAAGGGAAGCGCGGCACATCATCCCGCTCATTGACCGGTTGGGTAAAGACACAGGAGACAACTTGAGGATCAGCCGGATCGAGACGAGGATAGGGGATTCCGGCACCGCGTCCATTATTATTCAATGGAACAGCCGCTACTGGTACAAACGGGAAAACGAACTTTCTCTGGAAACAATCGATTTTACAAACGGGGTGAAATAATTGACAGTCAGCAAAAAAACAAAGACCGAAGCAAAAAAGGCGCCTCTTGAGGAACGAGAAGCGCTGTTCTACATCGAGGATCTGAGGGAGCACGCGAAAGAGCTTTTCGGCATTAAACCGGAAGTTCTCGACGGTGCTCTTTTTCATGTGAAAGAAGAGCAGATTTCAAAGCTTGAGGCAAGTCAGCTTATTCAAACATTTTTAGCCAAGGAGGTCATGAATTAATGAACGGCGGAACATTTACACCAGGCAAAGAAAAAGATCGTGCCGGCATTTATTTTAATTTTAAAACGACAGCAGAGGAGCGGGTTTCCGTCGGGGACCGCGGCACAGTTGCCCTTCCTGTCGTCATGAGCTGGGGGGAGCCGAAATCATTCGTATCGATTTCCAGCATTGAAGATTTAAATAAAAAAGTGGGATTGAACATCGATGATCCGTCTCTTCTGCTTTTCCGCGAAGCGAAGAAAAACGCACAGACCGTTTTGCTGTACCGTCTGAACACAGGAGCGCCGGCGAAAGCCCAAATCGGCGAAACGCTGAGTGTAACGGCAAAATACGGGGGCGAGAAAGGGAACGACATTTCAATCCGCATTTCCGAAAATGTGCTCGATTCTAAAAAGTTTGATGTTACAACCTTTGTCGGAACAGATGAGGCTGACCGGCAAACCGTCAAAACGGCAGAAGAGCTTACCGTAAATGCGTACGTCACGTTTCAAGGGGAAGGCGCGCTTGAGCTGACAGCGGGCACAAAGCTTTCAGGCGGAGAGAACGGATCGGCAAGTGTTGCCGATTACACCGCGTTTTTAGATGCTGCCGAAACGGAATACTTCAATACGATCGCACTTCCGGTTGCAGACAATGAACAGCTGAAAGCCACTTTTGCCGCTTTCATCAAACGCCTTCGCGACAAGCAGGGTCAGAAAGTCCAAGGCGTAGTCGCCGATTATGCCGGAGACTATGAAGGCATCATTAATGTAACGGGAGGCGTTGTGCTGGAAGACGGCACAGAAATCACGCCTGAAAAAGCGACAGCATGGGTCGCCGGAGCAAGCGCAGGCGCGACTTTTAACCAGTCGCTGACATTTGTCGAATACGAAGAAGCAGTTGATGTTCTGAACCGTCTGGATGAAGATCAGGTCATCGAACGTCTGAAAAAAGGCGAGTTTTTATTTACGTTTGATGCACGCGATCAATCGGTCAGTGTCGAAAAAGACATCAACTCTTTAACGAGTTTCACTGCCGACAAAAACAAAAAATTCTCGAAAAATAAAATCATCCGCGTCCTTGACGGAGTTAACAATGATTTGACCCGCGAATTAAAGGCTTTAATCAAAGCGCGAAAAGCAAGCGGCAGCGACATTCCTGCGTCCGACGATGGTTTGCAGTACGTCAAAACGCTGATCATTCAGTATATGACGGCGCTTCAGGAAGCCGGCGGCATTACCGGCTTTGATTCTGAAAGCGATATTGCCATTACACTGAATGAAGACCGCGACGGGTTTTTAATCGATTTGGCCGTTCAGCCGGTTGATGCAGCAGAAAAATTCTACTTTAATGTGGAGGTAAAATAATATGGCATTAAAAGCGCAAAACACGATTTCCGGAAAAGAAGGCCGTCTTTTTCTCGACGGACAAGAGATGGCTCATATCAAAACATTTGAGGCAAACGTCGAAAAGAATAAAGCCGAAGTCAATATTATGGGCCGCCGCATGACGGGCCACAAGACAACAGGTGCAAACGGCACGGGAACGGCGACATTTTATAAAGTCACGTCTCAATTTGTCACATTAATGATGAACTATGTGAAAAAAGGCGATGATCCGTATTTCACGCTCCAGGCCGTCCTTGACGACCAGTCATCAGGCCGCGGAACGGAACGTGTCACACTGTATGACGTGAATTTTGACTCAGCCAAAATCGCAGGCCTTGACGTCGACTCAGAAGCGCTGGAAGAAGAAGTTCCGTTCACATTTGAAGATTTTGACGTTCCTGAAAAACTGAAAGATACGTTTTAAAAAAGAGCCCCGTATCCCGCTTTTTAAACCTAGATCGCAAAGGCTGGTCTTAAAGAAGGAAGCCGATTCAGTAGTCAGGACATATAACACCAAGCACTCTCGCCAAGCCGAGGGTGCTTTTTCATTGCCAATTTAAAAATTGAATGTTAAAGGAGCAAGCAGACATGAGCGAAAAACAAGAAGAAAAAGTATATGATTTATCCTTTTTTATGCCGGGACAAACCGTTGAAGCCGAGGAAATCAAAGTGCCGATCTCAAAGCGGTTCGTCGATAAAAAGGGCAATGTCATTCCGTTTGTGTTTAAGCCGATTACAACCGAGCGCATTGACGAGCTTGAAAAAGAAAATACGACTTATAAAAACATCAAAGGCAGGGGCCGCGTCAAGGATCTCGACACCCAGCGCTTTTACGCCCGAATCGCCATTGAATCGACGATCTATCCTGATTTCCGTTCAAAGGAATTAAGAGAAGCCTATCAAACGGCCGACCCGGTCGAAGTAGCCAAACGCGTTCTGTCAGTCGGAGGGGAATATGCGAACTGGCTCAACAAAGCGATTGAAATCAACGGCTTTGAAGACGACCTTGAAGATCTGGAAGAAGAAGCAAAAAACTAATCCAGGATGGGAATAAAGAAGCAGTGTATCTCTATTTTGCGATGCACGAACTTCACTATTCTCCATCCCAGCTCCGGGAGCTGTACGAAGCCCCAAAACCGTTTAAGGCATTTTTATACGGACTCATCAGCTACAAACTTCAAATCTTGGAAAAAGAAGCGAGGAAAGGAGGTACATAATCCATGGCAAAACTGACGGCACGTTTTGAACTTGAAGACCGGGTATCTAAGAAGCTGCGAAGGATTCAGAAGGGGTTTAAAGACCTGGAAAAAAGACGAAAAAAGCTTAGCCGCCCGTTCACAATGAAAATAAAAACAAAAACAGCAGAGAAAACATTGAAAAAACTAAATGTTTTCTTAAAAGCCAACCTGAAATCATGGCAGCTTGAAATTTCAGCAGTTGATAAAGCCGGCAAAACGATTGACAATATTTCAAATCAGCTTAAGCAAAAGCTGCCTGGCAATTATCAATTTTCAATTGTAATAAATGATCAGGCAACACCGGGCATTCAAAAGATCAGAAGCATCATGTCTGATTTGTCATCAGCTGAATACTTCTTAACTGCAGCCGTTAACGACCGAGTCACCCCGGCTGTTCAAAAAATTTCCGGCTACATGAAGGGTGTATTGCAAAAAGGATACTCTGCAACGCTCTATGTCATTGATAAAATCACCCAGACAGCCAGCAGGATTTCCTCCTATTTGAAAAATCATTTAGCAAGGGAATATCAAGCCACCCTTACGATTAACGACCAGGCCACCGCGAAATTGAATGCCTTGCAAAAAAAGCTTAACAGCATCGAGGCCAAACGTATCCTTAAAATTGACGCAATTGTAAAAACGGAACAGGATGAAGACAACAAAGGTAAGGATGGGAAAGCAGAGGCCATATGGACTGAAATTCTAAAGGCGGGTAAAAGTAAATTTGTTGAATGGGTGAAGGGGCTGCCGGAGAAGATTTGGGACAAATCGTTTGATGCCATCCTCGGTAAGCTGTTTAAAGGTGAAGAAAGTGGAGGCGGTTGTTGCTGCTGTGGGGGAGGCGGAGGTTCTATAATCAATGAACCTGCAACAAGCAGCAGGCCAGGAAGTGAAGAAACCACTACTAATGGAGAAACAGGATCGGGAAGAAACAGATCCGGCGGCAAGTTTATGAAAGGTCTTCGAAAAGTGGGGAAAGTTGGAGGCAAAGCCCTCCCATATGCTGGAGCGCTTTTATCAGCGACTGAGTTAATGGATATGAACAAAGAAAACGCAGGCGAAAAAGTCGGTTCGGCAGGCGGAGGAATTGGCGGCGGTTTAGCTGGTGCAGCAGCAGGTGCGGCAATTGGCACAGCTATTCTCCCTGTGGGGGGGACGGCAATCGGCGGTGCCATTGGAGGTATGGTCGGAAGCTTGGGCGGTTCAAGCATCGGTGAATATTTCGGGAAGATGTTCGATGACAATGGCGGTGTCGTGAAAGCGTGGAATACGATTAAAGATAAATCGGCTGAGGCACTCGGAGCCATTCAAGAAAACTGGTCGATGATAGCGGGATGGTTTACAGATAACGTCTGGAATCCTGTTGTCGGCAAGGTGGTCGAAGTAGCGACAGGGATCTGGAATCAGTTAACAACAGCTTGGACGATGATTCAGGAAACATTCATGACAGTGGCGGGCTGGTTTGCGGAAAATGTCTGGAATCCTGTTGTCGGCAAGGTGATCGAAGTAGCGACAGGGATCTGGAATCAGCTGACAACAGCCTGGACGATGATTCAGGAAACATTCATGGCGGTCGCCGGCTGGTTTGCAGAGAATGTCTGGGACCCGGTTGTGGGCAAAGTCATTGAAGTAGCAACAGGCATCTGGAATCAGCTGACAACAGCCTGGACGATGATACAAGAGACATTCACGGCGGTCGCCGGCTGGTTTGCGGAAAATGTTTGGAATCCCGTAGTTTCAAAAGTCATTGAAGTGGCAACTGGAATTTGGAATCGTTTTCAATTCACCTGGAACATGATTAAAAGAGTTTGGGGCGCGGTTTCCTCATGGTTTATAAATACGGTTTGGAATCCGATAAAAAATACGTTTTCAAGCGTAAAAGAAGCCATTGGAGAAAAATTTCAAGCGGCCAAAAAAACGGTAACAGACATTTGGGAAGGCGTCGCCGGCTGGTTTGAGAAAAATATTCAAAAGCCAATTGTAAAGATTGCCGGATTGATCAGCGACGGTTTTGAGAAAGCATTCGGATGGGTAGGTAAAATATGGGAAAAGGTTGGCGGCGGTATTGATGCCGTCATCAACTTCATGACAGGAGAAGATCCTGATAAAAATGCCACAGGCGGTTACATCACAAAACCGACCATCTCCTGGATCGGTGAAGCCGGAAACGAATTCGTCATCCCGACGGAAAACAACCGGGGACGCGGGAAGATGCTGCTTGCCCAGGCCGCGACCAAGCTCGGCATGCGCGTTGTTGACGACATGGGAGCCGCGGCGGGAGACGGGGGAGCTTCTTCTCAGGTTTCAAGCGCCGCTTCGTATTCGGCTTCTGTGTCGCCTGCTGTCGGCGTCGGGAGTATAGCGGCAGAGGCGCAGGCTTTCGGCCGGGAATTCACCGGCGGCTTTGATAAAGGGATCGGCTCAAACGCTCCTTCCCTTGATCAATGGAAGCAAAAAAACATCAGCAAGCCGTTTAGCAGCCTGCCGACAGAATCGTCTAATTACGGCAAACAGACGGTTGCCGGGTTCGCTTCCGGGCAAAATGCTTCCGCGACCGGAACAGGCGGTTTTCTTCAAGCAAAAGTAAATGTGCCTTATCAAACAACGGTGAAAACGTCATCTTCCTGGGGCGCAAATACAGTCAAAAACTTTGCATCCGGGCAAAATGCAACACCGACCGGGACATCGCAGTATGTTGATAAAAATATCAACAAGCCGTTCCTTGATTCAAAACAGTCGGCTGCAGGCTGGGGATCAGGAATGGTTGGACACTTTATCAGCGGCATGAATGGAAAAGGCAGCGAAGTTTCTCAAGCTGCAAACAACTTGGCGAAAAAAGTGGAAAAAGCGTTCCGCGAAGAACTAGATATTCATTCTCCGTCCCGGGTCATGATGAATCTCGGGCGCTTTGCGTCGGTCGGGATTGTCAAAGGTTTAAGTTCTGTCGATGTCAAAAGTTTTGCGGAAAAACAAGCGGGCTCACTGGCAGCTGCGTTTTCCGGAATCGGAGCCGTCGGCGGAAATGTAAAGTCGTGGCTAATGCAGGCGATCATGGCTACCGGTTCACCGGCGTCGTGGCTGCAGCCGCTTTCTGTCATTGCTCAAAAGGAATCCGGCGGAAATCCGCGCGCCTCTAACGGCTGGGACATTAACGCCAAGCGGGGAGACCCGAGCAGAGGTTTGATGCAGACGATCGGCCAAACGTTTAATGCGTACAAAGGAAAAGGAATGAATGATATTTTCAATCCTGTTCACAACGCGGTAGCGGCCATCAATTACATCAAATCGCGATACGGGTCGCCATTTAACACGCCGGGGATTAAAAGCATGGCAAGAGGCGGAGCTTATAAAGGCTATGCCAACGGCGGCCTGATCACCAGCGAGCAGATCGCCCGCGTGGGTGAAGGCGGCAAGCGCGAATGGATCATTCCCGAAGAACGCGGCATCCGCGGCAGATATTTGCTTCAACGGGCTGCAGGCGCGCTCGGAATGGAAGTGCATAACCCCGCTGAAGGATCCGGTTCCATTTCAAGCGGTCAGGCGGCTGCAGCCACCGCAGGCGGGGCCCGATCCCGGCAGCCGGCTGGAAACGGCGCCAAAGAAGTCAACATCTATATTACCGGCGACAATCATTATCACAGTGAGCGCGACCAGGAAACATTGATTGCGAAAATCAAGCGCGCTCTTGTCGATGAGCTTGAACGGGATATTCATATTGGGACGAAAGGAAGCGTAGCTTATGACTAAATCCGTGTACGAATTTTGGCTGACGCAAGGAAAGGAAAAGCTGCGCCTCCCTGTGCTTCCCGAGCAGCTTGACGTCAGCAATAATCTTGCGAACGAGTCTGTAAAGGTGTCAAAGTTCGGCGAGGTTACATTTATCAATGAACCGGGAGCAAAGACGATTTCATTTTCGTCTCATTTTCCGAAAAAGTATTCTCCGCTTGCGGAATATAAAGGGTTTCTTTCGCCGGAGAACGCGATTCTCAAAATCGAGAAGTGGATGAAAGCAAAAAAAACGGTTCAATTTCTCGTCACGGGCACGAAGATCAATTTCACATGCAGCATCGAAAACTTTTCGCATCGTGAGGGTGAAAAGGATATCGGTGACCGGGATTTTGATCTCACATTAAAAGAGTATCAAACAGCATCACCTCGGAAGATCAAGCAAAAAAAGAAAACGAAGAAAAAACGGCCGTCCAAACCGGCTCCAAAAATGTACACCGTCAAAAAAGGCGATACGCTCTGGCACATCGCAGGCCGTTTTTACGGAAACAGCCAGGAATGGCGGAAAATTTGGAACGCGAACAAACAGGCGATGATCAAACGAAGCAAGCGAAACATCAAACAGCCGGGGCACTGGATTTTTCCGGGGCAAAAGCTGAAAATACCATAAAACGATGCGCCGGGTGAACCGGCGTTTTTCTGTTAAATCAAAAGCAGGGGATAGCGATGATCGAATTATTTGTCATAAAAGAAAGCGAATGGTATGAACTTGTCACCGAAAGCGTCACATTGGAAGGAGAAAGGTACCAGGCGCCTCGTTCGATCGAAGCGTCGATTGTGATCAAGCAGGGAAGCCATAAATATTACAGCGTGCAGGAAGGCGATACCGTTTTATTTAAATGGAAAGGAAAAGAACTGTTTCGCGGAATTGTGTTCAGCAGGGTGCCGAAAGAATATACGCTTACGTTTAAAGCGTACGACATGCTTCAGTACTTGGTGAAAAACCAGGATGTCTATGTATTCTCGAACAAAACAGCCGCTGACATTGTCAAACGAATTGCGAACGATTTTCAAATTCCCAAAGGCGCGATCACAAGCACCGGACATACGATTAAATCACTCGTCTTTAAAGACAATACGAGCCTGTATGACATCATCTTAAAAGCGCTGCGGGAAACAAAAAAGCAAACCGGAAAAAACTATCAGCTGTATGCCGAAAAGGGAAAGCTGTGTTTAAGAGCATGGCCCGAGCCGGAGGATATCTGGGTTTTGGAAACAGGTGTGAACATTACGGACTACGCTTACAGTACGTCAATCGATGAAACGGCAACCCGGGTGAAGCTGAGAAAGCAGAAAGATAACAAAACCTATACCGCATCAGCCAGTGATGAAGCCGGTATGAAAAGATACGGCATTCTCCAGTACACAGAAACGGTTTCGGATGATATTAACGAGGCGCAGCTGCGCGACCGGGCGAAGAAGATACAGGCTGAAAAGAAAGGCGTCAAAAAAGAGCTGAAAAGCGTACAGGCGCTCGGTATACCGGAAGTCCAAAGCGGACTGCCGGTTTATATATCGATTCCGGAAGCGGGCATTAAAGAAACCTATTGGGTTGATAAAGATAAACACGATTTTGCAGGGACAAAGCATGTGATGACGATTGATGTCGTCGCGAAAAATACAATACCTGAAGGAGCGACTTCATGAAATTAAGCGATGCGATAAAAGAGCTGGCTCTTGGAGCCGTAAACGCTGAATCGCCTGTTGATGTCATGCCGGCTGAAGTCGTGTCCGCTTCTCCGCTCAAGCTGAAGCTCCGCAATCATGATAAATTGGTGATCCCCTCCGACTTACTGGTGGTGGCCAGGCATTTGACAGAACATACGGAACAGATCCGGATTGACGGAGAAGACAAAACGATTCGCTTTTACAGCCAATTGCATGCCGGCGACCACGTGATGATTGCCGCCATGCCTGGAGGGCAGTCGTTTTTCGTGATAGACAGAGTGTAGGAGTAGGAGGTGGCTCGGATGGCTCTTTCACCGGAAGTATCTTTTGAAGATATCGATGATGACAGCGAAGTGATTGAGACTTCAAAAACGTACAAAATTGATTTTGAAACAGGCAGGATGACGGGTGATATGATTTCAGGACTCGAAGCGGTCGAACAAATGGTTTACATGGCGCTGAGAACTGAGCGCTACGCATACGCCGTTTACAGCCATAACATCGGAAATGAGCTGCAGGAAGTTCTTTCAGATCATGAAACGACCGACGCTTATAAAGAAATGGAGATACCGAGACTGATTGAGGAAGCCCTCATATATGACGACCGAATTTCTGCGGTAACCGATTTCGAGATTGAGCGTCAAGGTGATGCCTTCCATGTGTCTTTTTCGGTTGAAACCGATGAAGGGACATTGGAAATCGAGGAGGTGATAGGGGAAAATGTTTGAAAACCAGACATTTGAAGAGATTATGGAACGCATGCTTGAGCGGGTTTCGGATGAGATTGACAAGCGTGAAAACAGCGTTATTTGGAATGCGCTTGCCCCGGCAGCTGCCGAGCTGGCGCTTTCTTATATTTGGCTTGATCAAGTGCTGAATTTGGTTTATGCGGATACGGCTGAGGGCGAATATTTGGACAGAAGGGCGGCTGAGGCCGGTCTTGAGCGCTATCAAGCGTCCAAAGCCATTTGGTCAGCAGCCTTTACGGATGGCGTATCGGTTCCCCCCGGAACTCGCTTCTTTCTGGAAGACTTATATTTTACCATGCTCGAAGACGGCAAGCTTGAATGTGAAACGGCCGGGACAAAAGGAAACGCCAATCTCTCGGGGCGGCCTTTGCTTCCGCTCGATACCATTCCAGGGCTTGAAAAGGCGGTTGTGGGAAGTCTTGAAATTCCCGGCCGTGATGAGGAGACGGATGAATCGCTGTATGAAAGGTATTTGATCCGCGTCCGCCGCGAAGCGGTCAGCGCGAATCAGATGCATTACAAACAATGGGCCGAAGAAGTGGACGGCGTGGGTAAAGCGAAGGTCTTTCCGCTGTGGAATGGCGAGGGAACCGTAAAGGTTGTCATTACAAACGCGAAAATGGAACCTGCCTCTGATGCATTAATCGAAAGAGTCAAGCAATATATCGATCCCGATCCGGGAAAAGGGGAAGGTATGGCGCCGATCGGAGCTTATACTGCGGTTGAAAGTGCGGTCTGGAAAGACGTCAGCATATCTGCAAAAATCATTCCTGAATCAGGCCGGACGATCGATGAAGCTAAACAGGAAATTGTAGAAAAAATCACAGCGTTGTTTAAAGAAATGGCCTTTAAAGAAAGCGTCATCCGTCTCTCGCAGATCAACAACATGATCTATGAATCGTCCTCTGTCAGTGACTATTCGGAAATCTTCATCAACGGGGAAGCGAAAAATCTGCAGTTGATAGAAACGGAAATTCCAAAGCTGGGGCAGGTGACCATCATTGAGCAAGATTGATGAAATGGCTTTTCATCTGCCGCCATACTTGACGGAAATCCGGGAGATCCAAGACATTTTAGCGGCCGAGGCGCCAGAATTTGAGAAGCAAAATCAAGAGATTTTCGATATAACAGACCAGCTTTTCGTCACGACGGCCACATGGGGGCTGGACAGGTGGGAAAAGATTTTGAATGTCAGACGCGAGGCTTCAGACGGCGTTGATATTCGAAGGGCACGACTGTTAACCAAGATGTCCAATATTCCGCCGATTACTGCGCGCTCGATCGAGCGCGCAGTCAATGCCTTTTTAAAACAGCCGTCCGCATCCGTCAGACTGACGGCTGGACGGTATCATTTTTTGCTGAGCGTAAACGGTGAAGATCTGCAGTTTATACCTTCGATCATTCAAACCGTCAATCATATGAAGCCCGCCCATTTGGCTTATACATTCCGGGGCGGGTTTCATTATGAATATCGGCCGCCGAAAAGCATTCATAACAGACTTGTTTTAAGAAGCAAAAACGGATTTTTCGGTACGATACCGGTTTATTTGGACGGACAGTATCTGCTTGATGATTCATTCTACTTGAACGGTTTTCGAGAAATCGACGGTCTGCCCCGCAGGTTTAAACAGCAGCTCACACTGCGCCACAAGAAGCGGCAATACATCCGGTCCGCCTCGAGCTTGACGATAAAGGCGGCCGCTGAAAACCGGCGGAAACAGCAAACAAAAGCAGGCATGAAAACCTGCATTAGCAATCAAAACAAACACATCCAGTCCTTCAAAATCAGCTGCAAATGCGAGCATGAATTTAAGCAAGCAGGCTCGCTAGAAATGAGGGAGAAGTGGTGGACGTTAAACGGCGCATTTTTGCTCGACGGAACGAAGCAGCTGGCAGCAGCGGCGCAAAAAATCGCATTGTAAAGGAGAAATCAAAATGGCACAACAATTAACAGTGACAACGCTTTATGCGAGACAGCAAATGGCAAAAGCACGGGCTGAGGGGGGCAAGCTCACCAAAATCACAAAAATGGCTTTCGGAAACGGAGGTACAAACGATAAAGGTGAACCCGTTGCTTTACAGGGCAACGAACAGGCGCTGAAAAACGAACTCTTGCAAAAGGAAATCGACGGCTTTGTCTTCATGGAGCCGGCGAAAGTCCGCTATACATGCACTTTGGGAGAAAGCGAACTGGCAGGAGAGACGATCAACGAGCTTGCTCTTGTCGATGAAGCCGGAAAATTCACAGCGGTCAGAACGATGACAGACAAGCAAAAAGACGGCGACATCGAGTTCGTCTTCGAAATCGACGACATTTATTAAAGGAGCTGAAACAAGGTGGACATCCAAAAACCGAGACGCTTTGAAACGACAGACCGCGCCCATGCCGATTTATTTAACGAAGCGATAGATCAGCTGAATGTGAACGATGAACGGATTGCAAAGCGGGCTGAGGAAGCTGAAGAAAAGGCTAAAACGTATACTGATGCGCATGCCAGCGACCATTCGATTCACATCACTGACAAAGAACGGGAAAAATGGAGCGCAGGGCAGTTATATAAATTAACCGAAAATAACGGAAAAGTCTTTTACAGAGGCAGTTCAGAAACAACAGATTTTAACACTTTGACAGAGACAGGCATGTATCTCATCTATAATGAAGGAATCAACTCACCACCTTCATCAAATCGGATATTTTTGCTTGTCATGAGCTTCGGCAATACTTTAGTTCAGGCTGCCTATGAATCGTACGAAGGGAAACAGTCGTATTTTAGATTTAGAAAATCCGATTCAACAACATGGACGCCATGGCAGACCCAAGAAACGACTAATGGTGCGCAAGCCAAGGTTGATGCTCATGAACGAAATACAAATCTCCATGTGAATGAAGATGAACGGGAAAAATGGAACAATGCACAGTTATATAAAATTACAGATAGTAATGGAACGCGCACAAAACTGCCGGACGGAACGGATTTGTTAACGCTGCCGACAGGTTTTTATTATGCTATGGGCCATGTTGTTCAAAACAACCCTGTAGAAAACGACGACTCCTGGTTCAATTACGATGTAATTGAAACCGGTGCCGGAAGAAAGACCATCCATGCGTGGCGGAGCTATGATAATACTTTATGGCATGGAACCGTTCATACAGATGGACAGTTTCGAGGATGGAAAAGAGTAGTCACAAACGCCGATTCAAACGTTGCTTGGCAGACCCCAACGTTGACAAATGGATGGAAACAGTATGGGTCACACAAAGTCCGGTTTTGTAAAAATGTTCTTGGTGAAGTCGAAATCATCGGATCAATAACGGGCGGGACGATTGGTTTTGATGTTCCTGCGTTTACGCTGCCTGAGGGGTTCCGCCCAATTCAAGCGATGTACTTTATTGGTGTTGCATCAAGCATAGGTACGGGATCAACACCGCAAAATCACCGGACACTGATCGATACTGACGGAAGGGTATGCATTCAATCCAGTTCAAATACCGTAAATCCAAACGAGTTTATTACTTTCGGATTTAAGTTCAGGGCTGCACAGTAAAATCAATAGATTACTTTTTCATAGAGGGAGGTTAATATAAATTGGATATCCAAAAACCGAAGCCTTTTCGGACGACGGACAAAGCCCACGCTGATTTGTTTAATCAGGTAATCGATCAGCTGAATACAAATGATGAGTCGATTGCACAGTTTGCCGCCGAAGCTGAACAACGTTCAACTGCCTATACAGACAGGCACACTTCGAAAAAGGATAACCCGCATGGTGTAACAAAAACCCAGGTCGGTCTGGGGGAAGTGATCAATAAAAGGCAGGCTACAAAAGATGAATTTGACTTGCATCATAACGATCAAACACGGCATGTTACTGAGGATGAAAGAGATAAATGGAACGGAAGCCAGATTTTTAATATTACCGGGGACGATGGACAAGCAAAGGTATATATAAGCGCTGAAGATGACTTTCAAACGGTTCTCCCACATTATACCGGGCTGGTACATTTTACGGCAGCTTCAGGAGCATCAAACGGACCAGGCGCGGCCGTTCGAGGAATTTGGACTTGCAACGCTTTAGGTAACTATGGTCAAGTGATCGCGTTTGACAATGCAAACAGAACCTATCGGAAAACAATATCCGGTGGCAACTGGACTGAGTGGACAGAATTAGTCTCCGTTGAGAGTCTTGAGGCAAAGCTGACGAACTTAACTTGGCACTTTCCAACGCTTTTAAATGAATGGGTTAACTATGCGGATAGCACGAAAGCCCGTTATACAAAAGATGCAACCGGCACGGTATTTGTAGAAGGTGCAATTGCAAAAGGAAAGATTGGTTTTAATATTCCTGCATTCGTGTTGCCGAAAGGTTATCGGCCGTCACGCGCCTTTCAATTTGTAGGTGTAGCATCTCAACTGGGCATGTCCAATACTCCGCAGTATCATCGCTTACAGGTGAGTGTTGATGGTAATGTCGTGATCGAAAACTGCTCGAATACAGTAAATCCAAATGAATATATCAGTTTTGGATTTAGTTTTAAAGCCACATAGATTTTTAAAAAATCATTTAAACAATATGAGAGAGGGAATTAAAATGCTGGAAGCACCAGAACTGGATATCTTCCAAAAAGAAGTTCAGGAAATGAAAGCTGATCAAAAATCACTCGAACAGCGCGTCAGCACACTCGAACGAACATCAGACCGCCACGATCAGCAAATCATCTCGATTAACGAAAAGCTGAACAAAATCGAAGAGAATACAACTTGGATCAAGCGCAGCATCACAGGCGCGATCATTACAGCGGTCAGCACCGGCATCATCGGCGGAGCGATCGCTGTTTTTTATAATTTATTGCAGAAATAAGGGAGGACAAGATGATGAAACATATCGACAAAGGCACGGTCGTCAGGACGGTGCTTCTTTTTATTGCGCTGGTCAATCAGACGTTGATCATGTTTGGAAAGCCGGTTTTACCGGTCGCCGAAGATCAGATTCATACATTGGCGGATGCCCTGTATTCGGCAGGGTCTGCGGCTTTTACGATCGTTGCATCACTGGTTGCCTGGTATAAGAACAACTATGTGACGAGCAAAGGGAAAATGCAACAAGAGGTTTTACAGAAAAAAGGTTTAACGAAATGAAGCCGTCTTTGAGGCGGCTTTCTGAATTGAATGTGAAAAGGAATGATGAAGTTTGGTCAAAGTCATCAAGAACTTTGTAAAAGTCAATCAATACACCCGTCCCGGGCTGAAGCTTGCGGCAGTCAATGGAATTGTCATGCATTGGACGGCGACGCCCGGGGCTTCCGCTTTAAATGAGCGCAATTATTTCAATGGCACTTGCATTATTGACAAGCGTTATGCCTCGGCTCACTATTTTGTCGACCGCCATGAGGCACAGCATGTTATTCCCGATCAGGAAGTCGCTTATCATGCGCATGATCAAAACCGCTGCTATGTCAGCTTCCTGAAGCCGAATGCCAATACCATGGCGCTCGGGGTCGAAATGTGCGTGGAAAAAGACGGTACCATCCATGAAAAGACGATTCGCAATGCGGCAGAGCTTGTAGCTGATTTGTGCAAGACATACGGTTTGTCCACAGATCGGATTGTCCGCCATTACGATGTCACTAACAAAAGCTGTCCAACCCCGTGGGTGAAAGATGCCGGCCAATTGTCAGCTTTCCGTAAAAGAGTAGACGCCCTTTTGGGAACGAAAACCGTATCCGTGTCGGCTGCCTCCACCAGCAAAACAAGCTCATCGTCGGGCATTATACTCAAAAAAGGAATGTCAGGCGCTCATGTGAAAAAGCTGCAAACGCGCTTGATCGCGGCCGGTTTTTCGCTGCCCAAATACGGGGCGGACGGAAGCTACGGAAACGAGACGGTGCAAGCGGTTGCTTCTTTACAAAAGAAAGCGGGAATTAAAGCCGATGGCATTTACGGCCCGGCAACTGAAAAAGCCCTCACAGCCGCTGAAGCGTCAGCGGGCGGTAAGAGCAAGACATGGACTCTTCCCGCCGGCATTTATAAGGTGAAAAGCCCGCTGATGAAAGGAACGGCCGTCACACAAATTCAGACAGCCCTTGCGGCTCTTTATTATTACCCTGATAAAGGGGCCAAAAACCACGGGATCGACGGATACTACGGAGTGAAGACGGCAAACGCGGTGAAACGTTTTCAGTTGATGTACGGTTTGGGGGCGGACGGAATATACGGACCGAAGACAAAAGCGAAAATGCTGGCCCTCTTGAAATAAAGGAACTTTTAAAGTTCCTTTATATTTTTAAAATTTTCAAAAAATATCTATTCCACAACCATACTTGTATGGTAGTATGGCAGAGAGGAGGTGAGAGTCATGACAATGAAACAGTTAAACCCGCGGTCTGTCAGAGACCAAATCTATCAGATGCTGAAGGAAGAAATCATGAAGTTTCGGCTTGTGCCGGGTGAGCTGATATCGGAAAAAGAGATTTCAGAACGGTATGAAGTCAGCCGCACTCCGGTCAGAGAGGCTTTTTTGCAGCTGTCGAGAGAAGGGCTTCTCGAAGTCTATCCGCAGAAAGGAACCCGCGTATCGCTAATTGATCTTGATCTGGTGGAGGAAGCGAGGTTTATGCGGGGAAACCTGGAAAAGGCTGTAGCTGAACTGGCGTGTGAAGACTTTCCGGAGGAAGCTATGTTTAAGTTGGAGCAGAATGTGAAGATGCAGGAATTATCGATCACACAGAAAAACTATGAAAGTTTGTTTGAATTGGATGAAGCTTTTCATCAGGCGATTTTTGAAGGCTGCGGAAAAGCGAATGTTTGGGCTGCGATTCAGCAGATGAACGTTCCCTTCCAAAGAATCCGTTTATTAAGGCTTGCCGCCGATTTTAACTGGAATACCATTCATCAGCAGCACGGGGCATTAACAGAAGCGATTCGAACAAAACAGAAGGCGAAAGCTAAGAAAATTGCCGAGGAGCATTTGCAGCTGGTCATCGTCGATAAACAGATGCTCATTAATGAGTTTCCCGGTTATTTCAAAAGTAAGCGCTTTTAAAGGAGTGGTGATGTGAAAGCTGCGGTGATGACGAAGCCATTTTTAATTGAATTTCGCGACGTTCCGCGTCCCGAACCGGCCAGCGGCGAAGTCCTTGTCAAGGTAAAGGCCGCCGGGATTTGCGGCAGTGATGTGCATTTTTACGACGGTTCAAATCCATATGCACAGTACCCTCAGATTTTTGGTCATGAGCTCGCAGGCATCATTGAAAAAACGGGGGCCGGGGTGAGGGAGCGATCCGCGGGCGAAAGGGTCGTAATTGAACCGGCTATTCCGTGCGGAGGCTGTTACCCTTGTCGGAAAGGGAGGACAAACGCCTGTGTGAACATCGATATGATCGGATCGGTTCGCAGAGGAGGCTTCGCTGATTTTATCATTGTCCCGGAAACGCATGTCCATCCGATTCCTGAGCAAATGGATTTTGCAGCCGCAGCGTTGTGCGAGCCGTTTTCCATCGGAGCGCAGGCGGTTCGGCGGGCAGCTATTCAAACAGGCGAAACGATTGTCATATTGGGAATGGGTCCGATCGGGTTAACGATTTTGGCACAGCTTAAAAAGCGCTTTGACTCCCGTGTAATCGCTGTTGATCCCGTACGGGAAAGGCTTGAGCTTGCCGAAGCATTCGGTGCGGATGCCGTTATACAGCCTGGTGAAGAGGATGCCGAGCAAATGATTCTGAAGCTGACAGACGGAGAAGGAGCGGGGATTGTGTTCGAAGCGGCCGGGATTCCCGCGACGATTGAGCAATCCGTCCATTTGGCAGCTGCCGCCGGGCGCATTGTCATTGTCGGCTTAACGGGGGAAAATGTGACGATTCCGGGTCTTCTTCTCACAAAGAAAGATATTGAAATTTATGGAACAAAACACAGTGTCAATCAATTTCCCGACGTCATTCAATTTTTGAATGAAAACCCCGAAATAGCCCGATCTTTTGTCACTGAGATCATGCCTTTTACAGAAATAGAAGAGGCGTTGAAAAAAGCGAAAAACTGTCCCCATCAGGTCACAAAGATCATTTTATCTTATTGAATCGGTGAGGAGGAAGTGTGATGAAAATGGTTTTCAGATGGTATGGAGAAGGAAACGACTCCGTCACCCTTGAGCAGATCAGGCAAATTCCCGGTGTAGAGGGGATCGTTTGGGCGCTTCATCATCAGCCGCCAGGTGAAGAGTGGCCATTGGAAGAAATGTTAGAAGTGAAGCGGCAGTGTGAACAGCACGGTTTTCACATTGAAGTTGTTGAAAGCGTTAACATTCATGAGGATATTAAGCTCGGGCTGCCGACGAGAGATCTGTATATTGAAAAATACAAGCGAACGATTGAAAATTTGGCCAAAGCCGGCGTAAAAGTGATCTGCTACAATTTTATGCCTGTATTTGACTGGCTGCGGACCGATTTATACAAAAAGGCTCCAGACGGTTCCACCGCTCTGTTTTATGAGCACGCAAAGGTGCACACAATCGATCCTTTTGCGCTTGTCGATCAAATCGCCAAGCATCCCGAATTCACGATGCCGGGCTGGGAACCGGAGCGGCTGGAGCATCTGACAAGGCTGTTTGAAGCCTATCAAAATGTGACGGAGGAGGATCTGTGGAGCCATCTTCACTATTTTCTTGAACACATCATTCCAACCGCCGCACGCTGCGGAATCACAATGGCGATCCATCCCGATGATCCGCCGTGGCCGGTTTTCGGACTCCCGCGCATCATGACCTCAGGAGAAAGCATCGGTCGGCTTCTCCAGCTTGTCGATCATCCGGCTAATGGTGTGACACTGTGCAGCGGTTCATTGGGCGCAAATCCCGAAAATGATCTTACCGCTATGATCCGTGCGTATGCCGACCGGATTCCCTTTGCCCATATCCGCAACGTCAAAGTCTACGAAAACGGCGATTTTATCGAAACATCGCACAGAACAAAAGATGGCACCGTTGACATTTGCGGGATTGTCAAAGCCTACCATGAAACAGGTTTTTCAGGCTATGTACGTCCGGATCACGGCCGCCACATCTGGGATGAAAAGTGCAGGCCTGGCTACGGACTGTATGACAGGGCGCTCGGTATCATGTATTTATGGGGCATATGGGATTCGCTTAATAGAGAAGAACAGGGGGCTTCACAATGCTTGAAATCCATGAAAATTTAGCGGGAAAAACTGCGGTCATCACAGGTGGCAGCGGGGTGCTTTGCGGCGCGATGGCGAGAGAGCTCGGCCGGCAGGGTATGAATGTTGCCATTCTTAATCGAACCGTTGAAAAAGGAGAACTCGTGGCCGAAGCTATTCGAAAAGCCGGCGGCGCAGCGATTGCCGTTGAGTGTGATGTCATCAATCAACGAAGCGTTGAACGGGCGAAGCGCATTGTGGCCGACCGATTCGGCGGCTGTGATCTATTGGTGAACGGGGCCGGCGGCAATCACCCCAATGGCACGACATCAGATGAAACATTCAACTCCGAGCACCTCTTCCAGGACAACATCAAGACATTATTTGATCTGAACTGCGATGATGTCGGTTCTGTTTTCAATTTAAACTTCCTCGGTTCTTTCATTCCAACACAGCAATTTGCAAAAATGATGCTGAACCAAAAAGGGGCATCCGTGATCAATATTTCTTCAATGAGCGCTCAAACTCCGATGACGAAAGTGCCTGCTTACAGCGCTGCGAAAGCGGGCATCGACAATTTCACGAAATGGCTGGCCGTCTATCTGGCCGAAACGGGGATTAGGGTCAACTCCATTGCCCCGGGATTTTTCCTAACCAATCAAAATGAACGGCTTCTTCTTGATCAAAACGGCGAATTTACCGACAGAGCAAAGAAGATCATCTCTCACACCCCGATGAAGCGTTTCGGCAGCCCGGAAGATTTGCTGGGGACGCTGCTTTGGCTGGCGGATGAGAATATGTCCGGATTTGTTACCGGTATAACAGTGCCGGTGGATGGCGGGTTTACGGCTTATGCCGGTGTCTAAACGATGCGATAAAGGAGGCCGATACATGAAGCAGATTGTGTGTGAAAAGCCTTATCATTTTAAAATGACCGATGTGAAAATACCGGAACTTAAGGATGGGGAAGCATTGGTCCGCATCAAACGGATCGGAATTTGCGGGACCGATTTTCACGCTTATTGCGGAAAACAGCCGTTTTTCTCTTATCCAAGGGTGCTCGGACACGAGCTGTCCGGTGAAATTGTCAGCATCGATGATACCGGCGGAACGCTTAAGCCTGGCGATCAAGTGTCAATTATTCCTTATTTGGAATGCGGAACATGCATCGCCTGCCGGCACGGCCGGCCCAACTGCTGCGTGAATCTGAACGTCCTCGGTGTTCATACAGACGGGGGCATGCGGGAATACATAAACATCCCGGCAGACCACCTGTTAAAAACAGAAGGATTGACGCTCAGCGAAGCTGCTGTCATTGAATGTTTGAGCATCGGCGCCCACGCTGCAGAAAGGGCAAATATCAAAAAAGGGGAAGCGGTGCTTGTCGTTGGAGCGGGTCCTATCGGGCTCAGCGTGATGAAATTCGCAAAATTGAAGGGGGCGAAAGTCATCGCGATGGATGTCAGGAATGAGCGCCTCACATTTAGCCGTGAATGGGCTGAAGCCGATGAAGTTGTATTAGCGGGAGAACATGCGGCGGATGAGATCAAACGGTTGACGAACGGCGACTATCCGGCGGCTGTCTTTGACGCGACAGGGCACCTTGGATCGATGAACAGCGCTTATCAGTACGCCGCACACGGGGGCCGGCTGATTTATGTTGGGCTGGTTCACGGCCATCTGGTCATGCCCGATCCTGAAATCCACAAGCGGGAGCTGACCATTTTATCCAGCCGCAATGCATTAAGAAGCGATTTTGAGACGGTGATAAAAGCCATCAGGGATGGCGGAGCGGATGCGAACCGGTTTGTTACCGGACAGATTGCGTTCCGCGATGTTGTTGACGGATTTCAATCAGCACTTGCTCCGGAAACCAATCCTGTGAAAGTGTTGATCCATCTGTAATACCACATAAAATGAAAGCGTTTTCTAAATTCCAGAAAGAGGGGGTTGCCCATGTTTTCAAACGGCCGCGGGTTTGTCATCGTGATGCTTTTTCTGGCGGGAGTGATTAATTATTTGGATCGTTCAGCATTGTCTGTCGCCGCTCCTTTTATTCAGGAAGATTTGAACATACGTCCGGCGCAGATGGGCATGCTGTTCAGCAGTTTTTTCATCGGATATGCCATCTTTAATTTTATCGGCGGCTGGGCATCAGATAAGTATGGAGCGAAACATACGCTGTCGGCTGCAATGGTCGTATGGTCGGTTTTCAGCGGGGCCATTGCACTGACATATAATTTCGTCTCACTGTTTATCATCCGCGTCATTTTCGGCATGGGGGAAGGTCCGCTGTCAGCTGCAACGAGCAAGTCGGTCAACAATTGGTTTCCGCAAAAAGAAAGAGCAAGGGCGCTTGGCATGACGATGTGCGGAACGCCGCTCGGCGGAGCCATTTCAGGACCGATCGTCGGATTGATCGCGATCCATTGGGGGTGGAAGGCTTCCTTTGTGTTGATCATGATCATCGGGCTTATCTGGACTTGGTTCTGGATGAAATTCATGAAAGATAAGCCGGACGACTCCCGCAGTTTGTCCCCTGAAAAAGAAGCGCGTCCGAAAAAGGATACCGGCATCCCGCTGTCTTTTTATTTGAAGCAGCCGACCGTGCTGTTTACGGCGTTCGCATTCTTTTCTTACAACTATATTTTATTCTTTTTCTTAACGTGGTTTCCGAGCTATTTAACGTCAGCCCGGGGGCTGAGCATACACGATATGAGCGTTGCAACGATGATACCGTGGGTTGTCGGATTTCTCGGTCTCGCGCTTGGGGGATTTATATCGGATTATCTGTTCAAGCTGACGGGCAAACAGATGTTTTCGAGAAAAGCCGTGCTTGTGTGCTGCCTTTTGGCTGCGGCGGTATGCATTGGATTTGCCGGGCTTGTCACGACTGCGTTTGGAGCTGTTGCCCTTGTCGCACTATCGGTTTTCTTTTTGTATTTGACCGGCATCACATACTGGGCGATTATACAGGATATCGTTCATCCGGACAGGGTCGGGGGTGTGAGCGGATTCATGCACTTTCTTGCCAATACGTCCGGTATTATCGGTCCGACCGTTACAGGGTACATCGTCGAGTATACCGGGGCTTTCACAAGCGCTTTTTTGCTTGCGGGAGGGCTGGCGGTGGCAGGTTCTATTTGCGTCGCTTTGTTTGTGAAACCGATACGTTCTGAGAAGCTGCCTCAATCTGTTGCAGAAGGCGGACAGGGGCATCCTTTATGATGCACATACTGCTGAAGGCATAAAAAACCCCCTTCTCAGCAGGGAAGGAGGTTGAAAGTTCAGGCTTCACGGTTTGTTTTTTCTTTTGTTCAGCGTTTTAATGATTTTCTCGCTTCTTCTTCTGAGAAGAGAGGTATAGTCTGACAGGCCAAATTTTGCGAAATCGACGTGTTTGACTTGTTTTTTCAGTTTTTTCACAGCATCACCTAATTCAGCGCTTTTAGTTGATTGGTTTATTGTATGTATGAAACGGGAAAACGGAATAAGGACGGGAGAATTTTCCCGTCCTCGTTAAGCTTTTTTTCTTTTATACTCGCCGATCAGCCGTTCGTTTTGCCGGAAAATCCGTTCGGTATGGGGGCTGACTTCGTATTTCGCGATATTGGTTTTGGATTGCTTTTTAAACATTTTAAAGGCGAGGCGCTTTTTTGCGCTTTCATGGTCTTGCTGAAAAGCAGGCTCCATCAGTCGTCACCGTCCTCTTCGTTTGGTAGCAGAAGATCATAGATGCTTGTTAAAGAAGTAAACAGGAGGTAGTCAAATTCTGTGACAAGGTCTTCTGAGGTTAACTTCATGACATAGTCAAAATCGTGGATGGAAAAAGGAATGAGGACCATTTTTCCGTTTTCTTCATAATAAACGTCTTTGCGCTCAAGCTTTTCTTGAACATCGAAGCGGTTTTCCATATGCTCAAGCAAATGATCCTTGCTTTCTTCTGAATTATATTCGCAAAGTGCAGCGGATATATTCATTTTTTCGGCAAATCGTTTGATGAGCTTTTCGATCCCTTCTGCATATGCTTCTATATTTCCATAATAGATGTGGATCGGTTCGTTTTTCAATAGGTATTGAAACGTTTTCAGCCTGTTTTGATATGTGTGGAGGAGGTCGTTGTTTTCTTCGAGAAGCATTCTTGTGTCTGTCGCGAGTTCGGAGCTGCCGAGCTTTTTAAAGTAAGCGTTTAAGAAAATAAAAGCGTCTGTCAGCGTGAAAAAAACGGCAACGATCAAGTAATGAAGCGGGTTTGTGAAAATCGACTGCGGATCGTGCGTCCAATAAATCACGGCGCCGATAACATAAAGCAGGTACCACGTTTTTCGGATCGCGACCGTTTTTTCGGTGAGCTTTTTTTCAAAACGCCACACGGCAGCCACATACAGAGCCAGCGCCAATACAATGAGCCAAACAAGGAATTGATAAAATAGCAGCATAACTGGTTTCCCTCTTCCCGAGAAATAGTGCAGTTCCTATTCTATTGTTATGCCGGCTTTCTTTTAAACATGAAAACTCCCGTCCTGGATTCGGACGGGAGTGTGCTGATTAAAAGAATAAATCTAGTATGAAATAGGCAAATGCACCGATGGTTGCCGAAATGGGAAGGGTAATGACCCATGTGATCAACATCCGTTTTGCGGTGCCCCAGTTTACGCCTTTCACCCGGTGGGAAGCGCCTACGCCTAAAATGGATGAAGAAATGACGTGTGTCGTGCTGACAGGCAAATGGACGATCGTCGCACCAAAGATGATGAGGGCTCCCGTCAAATCTGCAGAGACACCGTTGACGGGACGGATCTTCATGATTTTTCCGCCGACGGTTTTGATGATTTTCCAGCCGCCGACAGATGTTCCGAGTCCCATGGCTGTGGCGCATGCAAGCTGCACCCAGAACGGGATGTCAGTTGTACTGTGCAAGTTACCCGCAATTAAAGCCATCGTAATGATACCCATCGCTTTCTGTGCATCGTTCGTGCCGTGTGTATAGGATTGTATGGCAGCTGTCGCGATTTGAACGCGACGGAACCGCTTATTCGTTTTGGCCAGATTGCTGTTCTTAAAAATGACTTTGACGATGCTGTAGATCAAATATCCTAAAACAAACGCCAAAATGGGCGATAATATAAGTGCTTCGATAATTTTAATAAATCCGTGGTATTTAATCGCGGCGAATCCTTCCGATGCGATGACAGCTCCGGCAATCGCTCCGATGATCGCGTGGGATGAGCTGCTGGGAATGCCGAAATACCAAGTCACCAGGTTCCATGTAATGCCTGCGATAAGAGCTGCAAGGATCACGACCGATCCGTTTTCCAGTTTGAAAGGGTCGGCGATGTCGCTCGTAATGGTTTTCGCTACGCCTGTGAACGTCATGGCGCCGGCGAAGTTCATAACTGCCGCCATTATAATGGCGTGCCTTGGTTTTAACGCTTTTGTCGATACCGAGGTGGCGATCGCATTTGCCGTATCATGAAAACCGTTGATAAAGTCAAATGCCAAAGCAAAGATGACAATCAGTATGGTTAATACAAATAAAAGATCCATTATAATCCCTCGTTACGCATTTTTCATTATGATGGTTTCTAAATTGTTTGCTACACTTTGGCATGAATCTGCGATTTCTTCTAGCGTCTCATAGATTTCCCTGTACTGGATCACTTTAATCGGATCGGTCTCTTTCCCGAAAAGATTCTTCAGCGATTTGCGGTGCAGGTTATCGCAGTTATGTTCGTATTCTTTAATTTTAATGGCGTGCGGCTGAATTTCTGTCAGGCGATTTTCCGCCAGCAATTCAATTGTCAACAGAATTTCTTTTGCGCATTCTCTGATATAGCCGCTGAATTTATCAATATGCTCATCTGAAGATGTGATCGAGAAGATTTCCATCATGGCTGAAAAGTGTTCGATACCGTCGAGTACATCATCGAGGCTGTTTGTAAGCTGAAGGATGTCTTCGCGTTCGATCGGCGTGATAAATGCTTTGTTCAGCTCCTTAATCATCGTATGTACATAATTATCTCCTTTTGTCTCATACTCTTTTAAGGTATCCGCGAATTCTTTAAGGGTTGTCTGATTCGTCACTTTATAGTTAACAAAATACTCAGCTGTTTCGTCTAAATTTTTTGCAATTTCCGTCAAAAGCACGGAAAACTTGTCTTTTTTTCTTTTCAACATTTGTAACCCTCCATTGTTTAAATGAGACAATGCACACATCAAAATATTATATAACTTTTTGTCGAAAAAAAACAGGTGCAGTCGAAAAAAACCATTTAATTTTTAGATATTCACATCTTTTAGGTGGGCGCAAGCACCAGCTGCCATCCGGGATTTTATGATGATAATAGGCGTTTTCTCCTTTCAGCTAATTGTGTCAAAAGAACGAATGACAGGATTTTTTTGAGGAATTTGGGAGTTTGGGTTCAAAAAAATAGAAAATTGGGAGTTTTCCTTATTTTCAGTTCACTTTCCTGTTATAGTAGTAATAAACTGGAAAGGAAGGTGATCTGATGAGACGGTTAGCTTTCTTAGTTGTTGCGATGTGCTTGGCGGTTGGTTGCTTTTTCAGTCCGGTGTCAAAAGCAGAAGGGGTTATGAGCGGCGGAGATGGTGATAAAGTCGCCGTCGGGAAAGACGGTATGGTGGCTACGGCCCATCCGCTTGCATCAAAAATCGGAGCTGAGGTGTTGAAAAAGGGCGGGAATGCCATTGATGCAGCAATTGCGATTCAGTATGCTCTGAATGTAACGGAGCCGATGATGTCGGGAATCGGCGGCGGTGGATTCATGATGGTCTACGATGGCGAGACGAAGGAAACGTCGATCGTCAACAGCAGGGAGCGTGCTCCACAGGGTGCCGAACCTGACATGTTTTTGGATGAAGACGGAAAGGTGATTCCTTTTTCAGAAAGGTCGAGACACGGAAATGCGGTCGGTGTGCCGGGAACGCTGAAAGGGCTCGAAGCAGCGCATAAAAAGTGGGGAACGAAGAAAATGGAAGACTTGATATCGCCTTCCGTTAAGCTTGCAGAAGAAGGGTTCCCGATCGATTCGGTTTTGGCCGATGCGATAAAGGACCATCAGGACAAGCTCAGCAAAACGGCCGCAAAGGATATTTTCCTTCCCGACGGTGAACCTTTGAAAGAAGGTGATATCCTCGTACAAAAGGATTTGGCCAAGACGTTTAAATTAATACGGAAAGAAGGGTCAAAAGCCTTTTATGATGGAGAAATCGGCCGGGCGATAGCAGATGTCGTGCAGGATTTCGGGGGTTCGATGACACCTGATGACCTGTCCCGCTATGAGGTCACAACAGATAAGCCGATCTGGGGCGAGTACCACGGCTATGATATCGCAAGCATGCCTCCTCCAAGTTCAGGCGGAGTGTTCATGCTGCAGATGCTGAAATTGATTGATGATTTTCATTTATCCCAATACGATCCAAAATCATTTGAAAAATATCATCTGCTCGCGGAAACGATGCACCTCGCCTATGCGGACAGGGCGGCATATGCGGGCGATCCGGAATTTGTCGATGTTCCGCTCTCAGGGCTGCTCGATCCCGATTATATTAAGGAGCGGCAGCAGCTGATCAGCCTTGATTCGATGAACCGCGATGTGAAAGCAGGCGATCCATGGAAATACGAGGCGGGAGAGCCGAATTATGAGATCGTGCCTCAGCCTGAAGATAAGACGATCGGGGAGACGACGCATTTTACCGTCACGGACCAGTGGGGCAATGTTGTCTCTTATACGACTACGATTGAACAGCTTTTTGGAACGGGGATTTTAGTGCCCGGGTACGGACTGTTTTTAAACAATGAACTGACCGATTTTGATGCGGTTCCAGGCGGAGCGAACGAAGTTCAGCCGAATAAAAGGCCGCTTTCAAGCATGACGCCGACGATCGTTTTTAAAGACGAAAAACCGGTGCTGACTGTCGGTTCCCCGGGAGGAACGACGATCATTGCTTCCGTTTTCCAGACGATCTTGAATTATTTTGAGTACGGCATGAGCCTTCAGGATGCGATTGAAGAGCCGAGAATCTATACGAACAGCCTGACTTCTTACCGCTATGAATCGGGAATGCCGGAGGATGTCAGACTGAAGCTCAATGACTTCGGCCACAGATTCGGTGCGAATCCGGTTGATATCGGCAATGTCCAAAGTATTTTCATTGACCGGGAGAACAGAACGTTTATGGGGGTTGCCGATTCAAGCAGAAACGGGACGGCGGTCGGCGTCAACATTAAGACATCGGCTAAATAGCGGAAGCAAGGGCTTGGTCTAAGGCTTTTAGATCAAGCCTTCTTCCGTCTGTCAGCGGGGAAAAGAGGATTTTTTTCGAAAGAAGAGAAATATATTTTTTGAAAGCGTTTACCAAGTTGCGAAGGAGGGAGACCATGATTCACACGTTGGCAAATGGATTTTACCGCTTTTGCGAGTGGGTGATGCGGCTCGCCTATTTGAATCTGCTGTGGATCGGCTTCACGCTGGCGGGAGCGGTCATCTTCGGTTTAGCGCCGGCGACTGCCGCGATGTTCGCTGTGACAAGACAGTGGGCGCTGGGAAAGATGGATATCCCGGTGTTTCAGACGTTTTATCAGGCGTTTAAAAAGAAATGGGCCAAAGCAAGCGTTCTCGGTTTGATATTGGGTCTGGTCGGTTTATTGCTGATTGTTGATTTTCAAATTGCGGCCGTCTATTTTCACGATCAGCCGGTTGTCTTAAGTCTGTTCATCAGTTTGTTTATCATTTACGCCATCATCCTCTTTTACGCTTTTCCAATTGATGTCCACTACGATTTAAAACGGATTGCAGTGCTGAAATACAGCTTTATCATCGGCTTTTCCCGTCCGCTCACCTCGTTTTTCATGCTGATCAGCGCGTTTGGCATGATTCTGCTCGCTTTATTTCATGTCACATTTCTTCTATTCTTCAGCGGCAGCGCTTTAAGCTTCATTTTGACGAAGCTCTCGTTTCAGGCGTTCCGCGCAATAGACGGGCGCCGGACAGATAAACAGGCTGCCGTCACACGCTTGAAATGAAGGTGTTCGTTCGGTGAACCGGTATCAGCATTTAAAAATTAAAGATCAATTGTTTATCTTGATTTCATTGATCATGGCCGTTTCGCTCATCTTGATCTTGAGTGGCGTTCAATACGCGTTCCGTGTCTATGACCAGCAGATTTACAGGAAGTCGTCACAGGTGCTGATGTTATCATCAAAAAGCATTGAAGATGAATTGAAAAAGATTGAGGATGTGTCATATCAACTGACCACTGACGCCGCCATCCAAGCAAACCTTCTGAAAGCCGGCCGCGGCCAAAACAAATACGTGACCTACCGAATGAAAAGCAAAATCTGGGATAAGCTTGCCGAATATACCGGCTCTAAGCGGTACATTAAATCGATTCATTTGTTTGATGCTTCCGGAACCGAGTATTCCGCAGGTGCGAATTTAACCGAAGCATTGCGGGAGCAAAAAAATGCGCTGATCGAAAAAGCGTCGCGCCAAAAAGGCGGCAACACGTGGGAGCCTATGCCGGGTGAAACCGGCGAGCTGTTATCCGTCCGGGAAATTCGCTCCTATGAGCGTTTAAACCTTGACCATCTGGGAACAGTGGTGATTGTCGCCGATTTAAAACGGGTGATCGGCGATCTTCCGAAAGACTGGGGGGAAGGCGCAGGCAAGATTGCGATGTCGGACGGGCAGGAGCTGTTTTTTTCTGAAATGCCTTTCAGCCAAACCGATGGACTACGTTTATCTTCTCACGCAGAAAACGGATATGACATTGTGGAGGAAAACGGCCAGCGCTTTTTCGTTTCATATGTCAAATCAGCGTATAAGAATTGGACGTATTGGAGCCTGATCCCTTTTGACGCGATGTTTTCGAAAATCTCTGCGATGAAGACGATCCTGATTTCCCTTTTTATTCTCTTCTTTCTGATTGCGGTTCTCTTTGGAAGGAAAATGGCCAGGGGCATTACGAGTCCGATTGAGAAGCTGGTGGCAGCCATGAAAAATGTCCAAACCGGCGATTTTAAACTGGCGCCGCTCACTCGTGCTCCTTCAGACCGGCAGGATGAAGTCAGCGTCTTAAACCGCAACTTTTTTACAATGGTTGAACGGATCAATGAACTGATTGCCGAGAACTACGAGAAGCAGCTGATGCTGAAAGAGACGGAATTCAGAGCGCTCCAAGCGCAAATCAACCCCCACTTTTTATACAACACGCTCGAGTCGATCAACTGGCTGGCAAAAACGAACCGTCAGCCGCAAATTTCAAAGATGACGGAATCCCTCGGGTTTTTGCTCAGGAATGCCATCAATATGAAAAACGACGTGGTGACGATCGATGAAGAAGCTGAAATTGTGCTCCACTATTTTACCATTCAGCGTTTTCGCTTTGAGGAGCGGCTCGTTTTTGAACTCGACATTGAGCCGGCGGTGAAAAAATGCCGCGTGCCAAAGCTTGTCCTCCAGCCTTTGGCTGAAAATGCGATTACATACTGTCTCGAGCCCTTCATTGAACCTTGCCATATTCACATTAAAGCATATAAAAAAGGCGGGTTTGTATATTTAACGGTTACCGACAACGGACCGGGCATGGATGAAGACTTTTTGGAAAAAGCGAGAAAAGAGCTTGTACGGACAAGAGGCAGAGGAATCGGACTGCAAAATATCGATGAGCGCATTCAGCTGATGTTTGGCAAAGGGTACGGCTTGACGATTTCAAGCGAAAAGAACAAGGGAACCGAAATGTTAATTAAAATACCATTTCAAAGCGGGGTGTGATGATGTATAAAGTGCTGTTGGCGGACGATGAACGGATTATTCTCGACGGCATCTCCAGCATGATCGAGTGGAGTTCGTTCGAAACGTCTTTGATCGGAGCCGCACAAAACGGGATTGACGCTTACCGTCTGATTATGGAAGAGCGGCCGGACATTGTGATCAGCGATATTAAAATGCCCGGGATGGGAGGACTCGAACTGATCGAGAAAGTGTCCCGCGACTACCCGTCAATCCGGTTTATTTTGCTGACGGGCTTCGGCCAGTTTGAATATGCAAAAAAAGCGATGTCATACGGAGTCAGACATTATTTGCTCAAACCCTGCAATGAAAGCCACATTATAGATTCGCTTCAAAGCGTGATCGGCGAGCTGAAAAAAGAGGAATCGGCGCAAAAAGTAAAAAATGATCTGGAGATGATGAAGCCGCATCTTATGAAGCAAATGTTAAAAGAGCTGGTCACGGGCAGCCGCATCGAGGATGAAACGTGCCTGCGCTTTTTTTCAGAGCAAAAGGTCATCAGACTGATCCTGTTTTCCGTCCGGGACGGGGATGACAAAGACTATGCCCAAGGTGTTGAGTCCATTGCGGATGAGGTGCTGAACGGTTCTGTCATCGCTTCGGCCTGCGTTCAACAAGTGCTTGTTTGTGCAGTTGACGGAAAAGTCGCTCCTGCCGTACTTGAGGAAAAAATGAAAAGCGTCCAAGAGCTTTCACGCCATCTGCTTCAATTTGAACCTGAAGCATCACTCAGCGAAAGCGGCAGTATCAGCGAAGCCTCTGCTATGTACGAAAAGGCATACGCACAGATCGTCCAACATGAAGGAGAGAGATCGGTTTTAATCGGGAGGATGCTCGATCTCATCGAAAAGGAGGCCTCAAATCCGAAGCTTTCTCTGAAATGGGCAGCCCGCAACATGCTGTACATGAATCCGGATTATCTCGGCAAGCTGTTTAAACAGGAAACCGGTGAAAGGTTTTCAAGCTATGTTGCAAAGGTGCGCATCGAAAAAGCGATCGCGAAGATGAAGAAGTCTAAAAACACGGCCATCGGCGCACTGGCAGAGGAGCTGGGGTTTGGCCACAATCCGAAATACTTCAGCCTTGTTTTTAAAAAATACACAGGATTCACCCCGTCAGAATTTCGAAAAAAAGAAGAAAACACGTTTTAATGCCGCCGGTATATTCGGCGGTTTTTTGCGTATTGACGGAATCTCTGTTTTTTTAACATTCTTCTCTGTTTTTTGAGTTTCTGGGACAAAAAGTTGAATTTAAAATGAAATGTAAGCACTTACAAAATAAGGAGGGGAAATGTTGATGAGAAGATTTGTGTTTTTCTCATTTTGCGTTTTGCTGACGCTCGGCCTGTTCGGATGCAGTTCAAACACTGAAGAGGCGGCCGGTGCGGACGGCAAAAAGAAGGTTACCTTGAGGGTCGCGTGGTGGGGCGGACAGCCTCGGCATGATTATACATCAAAGATTATCGAGCTGTATGAAAAGGAACACCCGCATGTCAAAATCGAAGCGGAGTTTGCGAATTGGGACGATTATTGGAAAAAGCTTGCCCCGATGTCTGCGGCGGGTCAGCTGCCAGATGTGATTCAGATGGATATGGCGTATTTATCCCAATACGGCAAGAAAGGCCAGCTTGAAGACCTGGCTCCGTACGTCAAGGACGGGACCATCAATACCGAATCGATTGATGAAAAGACGATCAAAGGCGGCAAAATCGGTGATCAGTTATACGGCTTCCCGCTCGGTGTGAATGTGCTGTCGGTGATTACAAATGATGACATGCTAAAAGAAGCGGGCGTTGAAATTGACGACGGCAGCTGGACGTGGACCGATTTTGAAAACCTGGCGCTAGAGGTCGAGGAGAAGACGGGGCAATACGGTTCAAACGGCATGCATCCGCCTGATGTCTTTTTCCCTTATTACTTGAGGACGAAGGGCGAGCGCTTTTATAAAGAGGACGGCACAGGCCTTGCTTATTCAGACGACAAGCTGTTTGTCGATTACTTCAAGCGTCAGGTGAAGCTCGTTGATGAAAAAGCATCGCCGACACCTGATGAAAGCGCGCAAGTGAAGGGAATGGAGGACGATTTTATCGTTAAAGGCCGAACGGCTGCAACATGGAATTATTCAAATCAGTTTTCGGCGTTCGCACAGCTGACCGATGCACCTCTGTCATTAAAACTGCCTCCTGAACAAGCGAAAGAAAAGGCGCTGTTTTTAAGGCCGAGCATGCTGTTTTCAATCCCGAAAAGCTCCGAGCAAAAAAAAGAAGCGGCTGCATTCATCGACTTCTTTATTAACAATGAAAAAGCCAATGCCCTGATCAAAGGAGAAAGAGGCGTGCCGGTTTCCTCCAAAATTGCGGAAACGGTGAAGAAAGAACTGAGTGAAGAGGAGAAAAAGATTTTCGAATATGTCGAACGGGCTTCGGAGTCCGCGGGGGAAGCGGAACCGCCTGAACCGATCGGCAGCGCCGAAGTTATCAAACTGCTAAAAGACACATCAGACCAGATTTTGTTTAAAAAGATCACGCCTGAAGAAGGAGCCGCGAAGTTCAGAAAAGAAGCGGACGCGATACTGAAAAGAAATCAACAATGATAAGCGGGACAAGTGGAGGGCCGCTCATCAAATGCAGGAGGAAGTGAACGTGAAGCGAAAAAATAAAATTGACAATTTGGCGGGTTACGCCTTTATTTCCCCGTTTATTATCGGATTTTTATGTTTTACCGTCATTCCGATGGGAGCCTCGCTGTTTCTGTCTTTTACAAGCTACGATCTGTTCACCCCGCCCAAATGGGTCGGCCTTGACAACTATAAGGCGATGCTGACAGATGATGAAAAGTACTGGGGCTCGCTGAAAGTGACGTTTTATTACGTGCTCGCGGGTGTTCCGCTGCGCCTCGCGTTTGCGCTTTTCATTGCGGTGATTTTGAACAGAGCCGAAAAAGGTGTCGGCATTTACCGGACGCTCTTTTATCTCCCGTCCATTATCGGCGGCAGCGTGGCGGTCGCGATTATGTGGCGAAATGTATTTGGCAATGACGGTGTTATCAATGCGCTTTTGTTCTTCCTCGGATTTGACCAGAAGATTCTTTGGTATCAGGATCCGACCAGCGCATTGTGGACCTTGATTCTTTTGTCGGTGTGGCAGTTCGGCTCTTCCATGCTGATCTTTCTTGCCGGATTGAAAAATATCCCGCCGATGTATCAGGAAGCGGCAAGCGTCGACGGTGCAAACAGATTTCAGCGTTTTTTTCTCATTACGCTCCCGCTTCTCAGTCCGATCATCTTTTTTAACCTGGTGATGCAGACCATTTCAGCCTTCATGACCTTTACGCCGGCCTACATTATTTCAAAAGGGGAAGGCGGTCCGCTTGACGGGACGCTTCTATATTCTCTCTATTTGTTCCAGCGGGCCTTCAACTTTTTCCAAATGGGCTACGCATCGGCGATGGCATGGGTGATGCTCATCCTGATCGGCCTTGTCACATTCATATTGTTCAAAACTTCATCCTTATGGGTGCATTACGAATCGAAGGAGGGGTAGCTGGTGGAGCCGGTAAAAGACATTTCGGGGCGGGCGGCGCCTGCCCCGCTTCCCGCAGGAACGGGAAAGAAAAGAGCCGGGCAGCTCGTGTTCCATATCGCGACTGCCGGTCTTGCGATCATCCTTTTGTATCCCGTTATCTGGCTGATCGCAAGCTCGTTTAAAGAAAGTGCGAGCATATTCGCCACATCCCATTCGCTCATCCCGGATCCTTTGATCCTGTCCAATTACACGGAGGGCTGGAAAGGGATCGCCGGACAGCCGTTCATTACATTTATTAAAAATTCGCTTATCATCGTCGGCCTCTCGACGGTCGGTGCGGTTTTGTCCTCAGCGTTCATCGCTTACGGATTCGCACGGATTCCATTTAAAGGGAAGGCATTTTGGTTTAGCTGCATGATGGTGACGATGATGCTGCCGCACGAGGTGCTGATGATTCCGCAATACATCATTTTTGCAAAACTGGATTGGCTGAATTCCTTCAAGCCGATCGTTGTTCCACAATTTTTCGGGCACGCGTTTTTTATCTTTTTGATGATTCAGTTCATCAGGACGATCCCGGTAGAACTCGATGAAGCGGCAAAAATTGACGGCTGCAGCCGTCTCGGCATCTTTTTCAGAATCATTTTGCCATTGATCGCACCGGCGCTCGCGACGTCCGCCATCTTCTCGTTTTACTGGAAGTGGGAGGAGCTGATCAATCCGCTTCTTTACTTGAACAAGCCGGAGCTTTACCCGGTTTCTCTGGCACTAAAGCTGTTTTTAGATACGGAAACGGCGTCTAACTGGGGGGCGATGTTTGCGATGTCAGTCGTCTCACTCGTCCCGGTGATTCTCGTATTTTTCGTTTTTCAAAAATCGATCGTCCAAGGAATCAGCATGAGCGGATTAAAATAACAAAGGGGAGAAAAATGCATGACAAAGCTTGTTTTTGATGAAGAAAAACTGAATGAAGTGATCGACAGAATCGTCAAGCGGACATTTCAGATGGATTTCGAATGGGATTGGCCGGGCGGCGTCGCGTTTTACGGCGTCGCTGAGGCGTATGAAGCAACCGAAAATGACGAATACCTCGAACTTTTGAAAAACTGGACGGATGAAAAGCTTGAAGACGGCTTGCCTAAGCTGTCGATCAACGGGGTATCCATCGGCCATACCCTTCTGTCGCTCTACCAGGCGACAGGAGATGACCGTTATCTTGACACCGCCCGGCAAATGGCGGACTATGTGCTCCGCGAAGCGCCCCGGTTCGCAGATGGGATTTTGCAGCACACCGTCAACTCAGAGAAACATGTATTCCCTGAACAGGCATGGGTCGATACGATGATGATGGCGGGCTTGTTCCTTCTCCGAATCGGCAAAACTGTCGGCAGCGAGGCATATTTTGAAGACGGGCTGCGCCAGTATCACGGCCATGAGGAATTTTTGCAGGACATGGAGACCAATCTCTATTATCATGGATGGGACCATGTGGCCAAAAACAATCTGTCAGGCATATTTTGGGGAAGGGGAAACGGATGGGCCGCTTTGACAATGGCTAAAGCGCTCCCTTTGATCGATGTTACGCATCCTTCATACATGATCATTGACGGTTCACTTCGAGACTTGTTGAGCGCGCTTGTCAGGCTTCAGCATCCTTCTGGTTTATGGCACACCGTACTGACGGATCCTGATTCATATCTTGAAGTGTCGGGATCTGCGGGGATTGCTTCCGGCCTGCTGTCCAGAGGCTCGCTATACCACAAATCCGTTCAGAAGGCGCTCACAGCCATAACAGATGCGGTCGCGCCTGACGGAAGGGTGGAACGCGTTTCAGCGGGCACAGCAGTGATGCGGGATGCACAGGGATACAAAGACGTTCCGTATAAACGGATTCAAGGCTGGGGACAGGGGCTTGCCCTGACGTTTTTGGCAGACGTCGTCCGCTCCAAGTCGCGCGCGTTCCAATAGAAATTGAAAAAGAAACATTCTTTTCATTGCAGTGGGGGGAGAGGGATGAAAAAGCTGCATCAAAGATATGTTTCACGGCGAAAAGGAAGTTTTTTTAAAAAAAGCTTTGTGCTGATTCTGCTGATTGCGTGTATTCCTGGCTTATTGACGGGTGCAGGAATCTATTTGTTTTCCGCTGCAAAAATTGAAAAAGAGCTCCAACAAATGCACGAGAACCAGGTGAAACGCCAAATCAGCCAAATCGATGACAAGCTGGAAGGGCTTGAGATCATGCTCTCCCAGCTTGCATATGATCCGCGCCTGATGAACGGTCTGGCCGATGCCGATCTGCAAACGGATTTTCAAACGACGTACAGGCTCTCAAAATCGCTGTTTGTGCTTCAGGATCAAAATCCGCTCATTCACAAGGTTGAACTGTTTATTCAAGGGAAAGAGCCGATTCTTTTAAATCCGGAATACAGCGGAATGACCGACCGGAACATCTTAAAGGCCTATCATTCGTTGCTTGAAGGCGGTCAAAATGTTTATTGGAAAGACATGAGCGCCGCTCCTTACGGAATGGCGCTTGTCCACAAAATTCCGGGAGGCATCTCAGAGCCGTTCGGCGCGCTGATTTTAACGATTGACGAAAAAGAAATGGGGCATTTGCTGGAAAGCCTTTCACCGTATTCAAAGGGAACAGCGCTTCTTTTTCATCATAATCAAAAGCCTGTTTTTTCCGGGAGCAAACGCGGCAAAGCCAATTTTGAAAGCGTTTTAAAAGGGATGCTTGAGAAACAAAAAAATCAACAGGGCTCCTTTGTGATGGATTGGGGCGGAGGGGCGTATTCCGTTTCATACGGACGAATGGACAGATTAAACCAGGAATGGACCTATGTCTCGGCTTCACCGATGTCGGCGATTACGGCTCCGGTGTTGTTTTTATCGAAGCTCGTCGCGTCGGTCAGCATCGCCGGGATCGTTCTTGCTTTCATTCTGTCATGGTATGCGTCACACAAAATTTATTCACCGATCGCAAGGCTGATCAAGCTCTGCTCAGGAGAGGGTAAGGCCGCTCATTTTCCGGATGAATTTCATTGGCTCGAGAAGCGCTGGGAAGACCTGACTGAGGAAAGCAGCAGACTGAAAAAGGAAATGCCCCAGGCTGCAAACGTTTTTTTTCAGCGCCTTCTCGGCGGATACTTTGCAGATGAATCAGAGAGGAATTTGAGAGATCGTCTGAAAAGGTGGGGCTGGGAAGCGAAAGACAATGTGTTTACCATCATCGATATCCAGCTGACGGGACTTTACGAAGGGAACGGAGCTTTTACAAAAAAGGATGAAAGTCTGACGGGTTTTTTGCTGGGCAACATTACGCGCGAACTGGCTGGTAGGACTTTCAAACATATTTATATGACCGATGTCCGTTCGTTATCGCTTGCTGTGCTGCTGATGAGCGGCAGGAAAACAGCCTTCAAGGAAGAAACCGCCCAATTTGTCCGTGAGCTGACGGATGTGATCTGCGGCATATCAAGACTCCACGTCACAGTGACGGTATCAAAAACCGCTCACATGTTAAAAGACATTCCCGGCATGTATGAAGAGGTGAAAGAAGGCAGGCATTACAGACAGTTCGAAAACGCCAGCCAGGTGATCGATTTAAGCCGGAAGGAAGACATGCCTCCCGTTGAATCATACTATCCGTTCACCCTTGAAAAAGAGGTCGTCAGGGCGTTGCGGCTTGAAGAAAGGGATGAAGTCGAAAGGCGGATCAGGCTGTTCATCCGGGAGCTGTCCGAAAAAGGAAAGACGGAAATCCGCATCCAGCCGGGCATGATGCAGCTGTTGGCAAAGATCCAGGAAGAGATCTTTCATTCCGGCCTTCACCCTTATGAATTGTTCAGCCGAAAAAATCTGCTGCAGGAGCTTTCAGAGCTGAGGGAGCCGGAAAGGGCCGTCGGCTGGATGATGGAGCGTGTCGTAAGCCCGTATCTTAAAGAAATGGAAGGCAGGAAAAACAGACAGCAAAAACGGCTTGTCGAACAGGTGCTTGAGATGATTCATCAGCATTATATGAACGATATCTCGCTTGAAAGCTGCGCTGATCAAGCCGGGACGAATTCGTATACGCTGAGCAAAGCTTTCAAACAAGTAACCGGCATCAATTTTATCGACTATGTTACTCGTCTCAGAATCGAAAAAGCGAAAGAGCTTCTTCTTGAAACGAATAAAAAAATCCATGACGTTTCTGAAGAAGTCGGCTACAGACACAGCTATTTCAACCGGATTTTCAAGAAGCAGGTCGGCATTCCGCCGAGCCGCTACAGGCAGATTCATCAGGAATCTTCGTGAAAGGGAGAGTGTTATGAAACGAACAGACGAAAAGCCAAAAGTGTCAGTATATTTGGCCGGGGATTCGACCGTCGCAGACTGTCCTCCGCATGAAGCGCCGATGGCCGGCTGGGGACAGATGCTTCCGCTGTTTTTCTCAGATGAGGCTGCGGTCGTGAATATGGCAAAAGGCGGGGCCAGTTCGAACAGTTTCATTGATGAAGGCCGGCTCGATGACATTACGGAGCGGCTTGGGCCTGGTGATTATGTGTTGATCCAGTTCGGCCACAACGATCAAAAACCGTACGGAACAGACCCGTATACAACCTATCAGGAGCATCTTGTCCGCTATGTTGAAGCGGTTCGCGAAAAACAGGCGACTCCGGTTTTGATCACTTCCGCAGAGCGCAGACGCTTTGATCAAAACGGAAAGCCTGCCGACACACTCGGAGATTTTCCGAAAGCGATGAAGGCGCTCGCTGACCGCTTCGAAGTTCCGCTCATCGATTTATGGTCCAAAACAAAAGCGCTCTATGAATCTCTCGGAACGGAAGACTCAAAACAGCTGTTCGTCCACTTTCAGCCGCATGAACATCCTCATTATCCAAATGGAATTGAAGACAATACTCATTTTTCCGAGGCGGGGGCCCGTCAAGTCGCCTGGCTGGTAACAGAAGGAATCAGAGAGCTCGGCCTGCCTCTAGCGGCTTATCTTCATTGTGAAAGGAGCGACTTCCGTGCCGAAGTGTAATGCAAGAGAAGGAAGCCTGATTTATCAAAACCCTTTATCGTCTCCTGAAGATCTCCGCGGCTGGGTGATGGAAGGAAAAGGAATCGTTCGTTTTCCGAACGGCCGCCTGCATATGGAGAATGAACTCGATGCTGAGCAATATGGAGACGATGCCCATTTTGTTTACTGGTGTCCAGAGACATTCCCTGATGGAATAGTTGTGAAGTGGGATTTCTATCCTGTGCGGGAGCCCGGCTTATGCATGATATTTTTTGCAGCCACCGGGATCAATGGGGAAGATTTATTTGACGGGCGGCTGGCGGAGAGAACAGGGAAATATCCGCAATATCATTCAGGGGACATCAACACATTGCACCTGTCGTATTTCAGACATAAGCATGCTGATGAAAGAGCATTCCGAACATGCAACCTCAGGAAAAGCCGCGGTTTTCACCTCGTCTGTGAGGGAGCCGACCCGCTTCCGCCCGCTAATGACGCTTTGCCTCCCTACCGAATGAAGCTCATAAAAGACGGGGTATCCGTTCATTTTTCAATCAACGGGCTGCCCATTTTGGAATGGGAGGATGACGGCAGGCGTTTCGGCCCGGTTTACGGAGGAGGAAAAATCGGTTTCAGGCAAATGGCTCCGCTGAAAGCAGCCTACGCCAACTTTGAAGTGCGCAGGCTGCTTTGCGACTGAAAGGAGGATCGGACATGCGGGAAAAAGGCATGATGGCGATGATGTACGGCGCTTGTGAAGCGATCATGAAAATCGCCTGGCTGAACGCGCTCTGGGTTCTATTCACGCTAGGAGGAGGCGTTGTTTTCGGCTGGGCTCCGAGCACGGCCGCGATGTTCACGGTCGTGCGCAAGTGGCTGCTCGGCCGGACGGACGCACCGGTATTCAAAACGTTTTATCAAACGTATAAAAAAGAGTTTTTCAAAACAAACGGACTTGGCCTCATCCTCCTCGCCGCCGGCACAATTTTATTAGTAAACTATCAATTTTTCCGCGTCCGTGAGGATTTATTTTCAATCATCATCAGCTATGCCACACTGATGGCCGGACTCATGTATGTCGTAGTTTTCGTGTATATTTTTCCGCTTTACGTTCACGTTCAGTTGCCGTTTGCCCGCTATTTTTCACAGGCTGCACTGATCGGTCTCGTTCGTCCTTTGACGACGGCCGGAATGGCTGCTGCTGGAGGCTTTGTCGTTTATGTGCTGTTGACGGTTCCGGGACTGATTCCATTTTATGGTGTCAGTTTGTTTGCTCTTGTATTAATGTTCATCGCACATCGCTGTTTTTTGCGCCTGGAAGGCTAGCTGAACCGTGCAAAAATGAGAAAAGTGAGCAAAAAAGTATCAATTGAAAAAGGAGAACCGCTTTAAATCGGACTTGAACACATCTTTTCCCTTCGGCAAAAAAGTGCAATTGAATAAAAATGGAAGCCGTAATAGAATCCCTTTTAAGTAAGCGCTTACAAAAAGGCGAAGGGAGAAGATGATGAAAAAAGGAAAGAAAAGGTGGAAGAAACTGTTGGCCATGTCATCTCTATTATTCATCACGCTTGTGACCGGCTTCTCGGAACAAGCGGAAGCAGACGGGCGGACGGCTGCGCAGGCAAGGCAAATGGAGTCGCTGAACCGGGGGCTTGTCGCTGTTAAAACGGGGAACGGTGTCTTTGTGAGCTGGCGGCTGCTCGGAACCGAGTCCGCTTCTGTTTCATTTAATGTGTATCGAAACGGAAAGAAGCTGAACGGTTCCCCGATTACATCGAGTACAAATTATCAGGATGCAGGCGGGGATTCGAATGCCGTTTACCAGGTGCGCGCCGTTTTGAACGGCGTGGAGCAGTCTCCTTCTGAAACCGCCGGAGTTTGGAATAAACCATACAAATCTGTTCCGCTGCAAAAACCGGCCGGGGGAAAAACGCCTGATGGGGTGTCATTCACATACAGCGCCAATGATGCGAGCGTCGGCGATCTTGATGGAGACGGCGAATATGAAATCATTCTCAAGTGGGATCCTTCCAATTCAAAGGATAATTCACAGGACGGATACACGGGAGACGTGCTGATTGACGCATACAAGCTTGACGGGACCATGATGTGGAGAATCAACCTTGGCAAAAACATTCGCGCCGGCGCCCATTATACACAGTTTCTCGTCTATGACTTTGACGGCGACGGAAAAGCGGAAATCGCCATGAAGACAGCCGACGGGACGAAAGACGGCAAGGGAAAGGTGATCGGAAATGCAAACGCCGATTATCGCAATGCCCAAGGCCGAATTTTGTCAGGGCCTGAGTATTTGACGGTTTTTAAAGGCGATACAGGCGCTGAGCTTACAACGGTCAACTACGAACCTGCCCGGGGAAATGTAGCCGATTGGGGAGACAGCTACGGCAACAGGGTTGACCGCTTTCTGGCCGGTGTCGCATACCTTGACGGGGAGCGGCCGAGTTTTGTCATGGCACGCGGTTATTACACGAGAACAGTGCTTGTCGCTTACAACTTTAGAGGCGGAAAGCTGACCAAACTGTGGACGTTCGATTCGGACGCTCCCGGAAATGGCGCCTATGCCGGTCAAGGTAACCACAGTTTGAGCGTCGCTGATGTTGACGGAGATGGAAAGGACGAAATCATATACGGAGCGATGGCTGTCGATCATGACGGTAAAGGCCTTTATTCAACCGGATGGGGACATGGGGATGCCATGCATACAGGAAACCTGGACCCCTCAAGACCGGGACTCGAAGTCTTTCAAGTGCATGAAAACAGCAATTCTCCCTATGGATTGTCTTTCCGGGACGCGAAAACGGGAAAGATCATCTGGGGAGTGCACGCAGGCAAGGATGTCGGACGCGGGATGGCTGCTGATATCGATCCGCGCTACGAAGGAGCGGAAGTATGGGCGAACGGCGGTCTTTATACGGCAAAAGGCGTAAAAATCGGGAGCACATTGCCTTCATCAACGAACTTCGGCATCTGGTGGGACGGCGATCTCCAAAGAGAGCTTCTGGACAGCAACAGAATTGATAAATGGGATTATCGAAATTCGCGAACCGTTAACTTGCTGACAGCATCTGGAGCTTCGGCAAATAACGGAACAAAAGCGACGCCGTCCCTGCAGGCTGACATTCTCGGAGACTGGCGCGAAGAAGTGATCTGGCGAGCAGATGACAGCAGCGAACTGCGCATCTACACGACGACAGATATGACGGAACACCGCTTGTATACGCTGATGCATGATGCCGTCTATCGCCTCGGAATCGCCTGGCAGAATGTCGGCTACAACCAGCCGCCGCACACCGGCTTTTATTTAGGCGAAGGCATGCAGACACCTGAGAAGCCGAACATTTATACACGCTGATGGAAAAGGGGAGCTGCATAATGAAGCGATATGTTCGTTGCGTATGGGCCATCCTTCTCCTTTTCTTCTTCAGCACGGGGATTGAGGGACCTGCGCAGCCGAAAGCCGCTGCCGCACATCACAGTCAGGATCTTTTTCTGTTCGATTTTGGAAAAGGTCCCGCTGAGAAGGATTATGTGAAAGTGAACGAGGCCTCCGCGTATCAAAATGGTAAAGGCTACGGGTTTTCACGGGCAGGGAACGCTGTGTGCAAAAAGACGCAAAAAAAAGAAGCGCTCAAGAAAGACTATTGTGTCGTGAACCGGACGGCTTTTCTGGCGGTTCTTTCTCCTGGCGAATACCGCGTAACCGTATTTGCCTCATCCCGCGGTGAATTGAAGCTTTATGCCGAAGGAGAGGAAATGGGGACGATCCCGGCCGGAGCAAAGGGAAGTTCAGCCGAAAAAGCGTTCACCGTTACGGTGGAAGACGGGCGTCTCGATTTGGAGTGGAAAGGACCTCAGCCAAAAGTGTATGCCGTCGAAATTTCGAAGGTGTATCAGTTTGATTTCGGTGACGGGCCTCTTGCTTCGGGCTTTATTCCGATAGACGCGCAATCGGCTTATACCCCTTTAAAAGGCTACGGATTTGACGACACAACAAAGGTGACTTGTACGGACCGCGGTATCGCCGATCCGCTTCGTTCAGACTTTTGCATACCGGATGGAACGGCGTTTACGGTCGATTTGCCTGACGGTCAATATCATGTCCGGCTGATAACCGGAGATGCCCGGGCAAAAACGAACATGGACGTACGGGCAAATGGCATGATTCAGCTCTATTCATTTGGAGCGGAAGCGGGCGGATACAACGAAAAAACGTTTCCGATTCATATTTCCGGTGGCCGCCTTTCCATTCAAGCCATAGCAGCGAGAACAGCGCCGCGCCTCAATGCGCTGGTCTTGACGAAGACGGCTTATCATGTAACGGATGACAAGACGACGGTTTTTCTGGCGGGAGATTCCACGGTTTCCGATTATGAACCAGGTTATGCGCCGATGGCAGGCTGGGGGCAATTTTTAGGCGGCTATTTCTCGGATGAAATTGTCATCGACAACCAGGCGAAACGCGCGAGAAGCGCGAAAAGTTTTGTGGATGAACGGTCGCTGGATACGATTTTAAACCGGATGAAACGGGGCGATTATTTGTTGATTCAGTTCGGCATCAATGACGCCGGGCAAGATCCGGCCCGTCATACAGATCCGTATACGACATTTCAGGAATACTTGAGAACCTACATTAACAAAGCCCGCGAAAAAGGAGGACGGCCTGTGCTCGTCACTTCTCAAAGTAAACGAACCTATGATGAAAAGGGCGTTTTTTACAACAGCATCGGAGAATATCCGAACGCAATGAGACAGCTCGGACGGGAAATGAACGTTCCGGTGCTCGATTTAAATAAAAAGAGCATTGATTATTACAACGAGATCGGCGTTGAAGCGACTAAAAACGTATTTATGTTTTTAGAGCCGGGAGAAAGCCCGAATTATCCAGACGGAATCCAGGACAGGGTGCATGTTCACGAGTTCGGCGCCAACCAATTGGCAAGGCTCGTGACAGAAGAAATCGCCGATATGAACATGTATCCGCTGAAACATTCGCTCAAGAAATAAGGTGTCGGGAGAGCCGGTCTCCGGTTCTCCCGTTTGCCATTCCAAACCGTAAAGGGGAGAGAGGACGATGGGAGAAAAAGACGTACATGCAGCAGCTGAACGCGTTCGGCCGGTGAAATCGATGGCAAAACCGAGGCAAATGGAACGCTTGAACCGCGGACTTGTGGCCGTAAAAACAAAAAAAGGGGTTTTTCTCAGCTGGCGGCTCTTAGGAACAGATCCGGAAGAAACGGCTTTCAACCTATATCGCAACGGTCACAGAATCAACTCAACACCCGTTTCATCATCGACCAACTTTCTTGATAAACACGGAAACGGAGAATCTGTCTATTATGTGACAAAGGTTCTCGGAGATCAGGAAGTCGAGCAGTCGCACAAAACAGCTGTCTGGCAGAAGCCGTACTTGGATGTTCCGTTAAACAAGCCTGACGGCGGGACAACTCCTGACGGCGTACAGTATACGTACAGCGCCAATGACGCGAGCATCGGAGATCTCGACGGCGACGGAGAATACGAAATTGTGCTCAAATGGGACCCGTCCAATTCGAAAGATAATGCACACAACGGCTATACCGGAGAAGTCATCATCGATGCATATAAGCTTGATGGGACATTCATGTGGAGGATTCATCTCGGGAAAAACATCCGCGCGGGCGCCCATTATACGCAATTGATGGTCTATGATCTTGACGGCGACGGGAAAGCGGAAATCGCCATGAAGACAGCTGACGGAACGGTTGACGGAACTGGTCGGGTGATTGGCGATCCTGCTGCCGATTACAGAAATGAAAATGGACGAATTTTGGACGGGCCTGAATATTTGTCGATTTTTCACGGGGAAACGGGAAGGGAATTGGCAACCATGGATTACGATCCGCCGCGGGGCAGGCTTGAGGATTGGGGAGACGGATACGGCAACCGCATGGATCGATTTTTGGCAGGCATCGCCTATTTGGACGGTGAAAGGCCGAGTCTTGTTATGGCGCGCGGCTATTACACAAGAACGGTGCTTGCCGCTTACAACTTCCGGGACGGCAAGCTGACCAAGCTATGGACATTTGACAGCGACAAGCCCGGAAACGAAGGTTATGCAGGGCAGGGAAACCATAGTCTGAGCGTCGCGGATGTCGACGATGACGGGAAAGATGAGATCGTCTACGGTGCGATGGCCGTGGATCATGATGGAACAGGGCTTTATACGACAGGGCTTGGGCACGGTGACGCCATGCATGTGAGCGATCTTGACCCGGATCGACCCGGGCTGGAAGTCTTCCAAGTGCATGAAGACCCGCGCCTTCCGTACGGTCTCTCATTTCGCGATGCGGGTACAGGGGAGATCCTCTGGGGAGTGCCGGCCGATACAGATGTTGGGCGGGGAATGGCCGCGCATATCGATCCCCGCTATAAAGGCTCGCTTGTCTGGGCGATCGATCCCCCGGGTAATGAAGGGAAATCATACGGCCTCTATACGAGTAAGGGAGAAAAGCTCAGCGACGCCGCTCCGGCTTCGGCCAATTTTGCGATTTGGTGGGACGGCGATCTTCTCCGCGAGCTGCTTGACCACGATTGGAAAGAACCCGCCGGCATCCCGAAAATTGATAAATGGGACTATCACAGCGGCAGGCTGGTCAATCTGCTCACTGCTGACGGAACGCTGTCTAACAATTGGACGAAAGGGACGCCCGTGCTTCAGGCCAATCTATTCGGCGATTGGCGCGAAGATGTCGTATTCCGCACCGCGCGAAGCGATGCTCTGCGAATATACACAACGACCGAGCTGACTGAACATCGTTTCTATACGTTCATGCACGATCCCGTCTACCGCTTGGGGGTAGCCTGGCAAAATGTCGCTTACAATCAGCCGCCTCACCCCGGATTTTATTTGGGAACCGGAATGGACAAGCCGCCCCGGCCGAATATTTATACCGCTCCCTGTAAGAGACATGAAGAGTGACAGAGATCGCCGGTTCATTCAGGTTTATTAAATATACAAAAAAGTATGATTGTAATCTCACAGCCTGTTCCCATAAAATGAATGGTAAGCGATTTCATTCCAAAATGAAAAGAGGGATTCATATGGAGTATCAGGCGAGTGATACACGCTATGAAAATATGAAATACAACCGCTGCGGGCATTCAGGTTTAAAACTGCCTGCTTTGTCTTTAGGGCTTTGGCATCATTTCGGAGAAGCCAATTCGTTTCAAAATGCCAAAGCACTGTTAAGAAAAGCATTCGATCTGGGAATCACCCACTTTGACTTGGCGAATAATTATGGTCCGCCCCCCGGTTCTGCCGAAGAAACTTTCGGAAAAGCGCTGAAAACCGATTTTGCCCGCTACCGTGATGAAATGGTCATCAGCACGAAAGCCGGCTATACTATGTGGCCCGGACCATACGGCGATTGGGGGTCAAAAAAGTACCTCGTCGCAAGCCTTGATCAAAGTTTAAAACGAATGGGCATAGATTATGTCGATATATTTTATTCGCACCGCCCTGATCCCCATACACCGCTGGAAGAGACGATGGGAGCGCTCGCCCATATCATCAGGCAAGGAAAAGCTTTATATGTCGGTCTGTCGAACTACAGCGCCGAACAGACCGAAAAGGCGGCCGATATTTTGCAAGAATACGGGGTTCCGCTCCTCATCCATCAGCCCAAATATTCAATGTTCCACAGAGAACCGGAAAACGGCCTGCTGCAAGTGCTGCAGAAAAAAGGAGCCGGGGCGATCGCGTTTACACCTCTTGCTCAAGGGCTTTTATCAACGAAATATTTGACTGGGATTCCCGCCGGGTCTAGAGCCGCAGATGTGAACAGTCCGTTTTTGCAGGCCGAGAGCATCACAGAAGACGTGCTCGGCAAAGTCCGCAAGCTGAATCAAGTGGCGGCCGAACGCGGCCAATCCCTGCCGCAAATGGCGATAGCCTGGCTTTTAAAAGATCCGCGCGTCACCTCGGTGCTGATCGGTGCAAGCAAAACCGAACAGATCGAAGAAAATGCCGCTGCTCTTAAGTCCGCTCGATTCTCAGCTGAAGAGCTCGACACAATTGATAAAATTCTTTCATAAAAAGGAGTGGTCGTGATGACAATCAGCATCTATTTGGCCGGCGATTCGACCGTGCAGAATTATAAGGTGGATTCGCCTCAAGGAGGCTGGGGCGAATTTCTTCAGTCTTATGTATCCGGAAATGTACAGGTGATCAATCGGGCCATCGGGGGCCGAAGTTCAAAAACGTTCGTTGAAGAAGGAAGGCTTGCATCGATTTTAGATGTGATCAAACAGAACGATTGGCTGTTCGTTCAGATGGGGCACAATGACGCGTCGAAAGACAAACCAGAACGCTATACTGAGCCGTATACAACGTATAAACAATACTTGAAAATGTACGTTGACGGCGTGCGTCAAAAAGGGGCATCGCCGCTTCTCATCACGCCTGTCGCAAGGCTCCATTACAAAGACGGCGTCTTTTTAAACGATTTCCCGGACTACTGCATCGCGATGAAGCAGGTGGCAAGTGAAGAAAACGTCCGCTTGATCGATTTAATGGACAAAAGCCTGCAGCATTTTGCGGAAAAAGGGTACAGCGAGGTATTTAAATATTTTATGATCTCGGAAAATGTCAACGACTACACACATTTTACGAAAAAAGGGGCCCGGGAAATGGCGAAGCTTGTCTCTATCGGCATTCGAGAGCTCGGTCTGCCGTTTGTTAAAGAGACGGTATGAAGATGAACGGAAAACTGTATCACGGCGCTTGCTTTTATCCCGAATTATGGGATGAGGACGTGCTGGATGAAGATATCAGGATGATGAAGCGAGCCGGGATCAATGTCGTCAGAATCGGGGAGTTTGCTTGGTCAAGGATGGAGCCGGAAGAAGGCAGGATCGATGTCGGATTTTTTGCTGGCGTCATCCGAAAGCTCCACGACAACAAAATTGAAACGGTCATGTGCACACCGACTGCGACACCGCCGATCTGGCTGACCCACGGGCACCCGGAAAGAATGCATGTGAATGAAAAAGGAGAGACGATGGGACACGGTTCGAGGCAGCATGCCTGCACAAACCATCCGTATTTCAGAGAGCGGGCCCGCCTGATCATCAAACATATCGCCAAAGAGCTCGGAGAACTGCCGGGATTGATCGGATGGCAGCTTGACAATGAGTTCAAATGCCATGTCGCAGAATGCATGTGTGAAACGTGCCGCACATTATGGCACAAATGGCTGGAAGACCGCTATCAGACGATTGACCGTCTGAATGAGGCTTGGGGTACAGGCGTATGGAGCGAAACGTATCAGCGCTTCGAGCAAGTTCCGCAGCCCGGACCGACCCCGTTTTTGCACAATTCTTCTTTAAGGACGATGTATCAGCTGTTTTCGATGGACAAGATTTCTGAATTTGCGCGTGAGCAGGCTGAGGTGATCAGAACATATTCCAACGCCCCGATCACCCATAACAGCAGCGTCATGTTCGGCGTTGATCATGAAGATCTTTTCAAGAGCCTTGATTTCGCCTCGTTTGATACGTACGCCAGCCAGGAAAACAGTGCCGCCTTTTTGTTTAATTGTGATTTATGGAGAAACATTAAAAAAGGACGGCCGTTCTGGATAATGGAAACGAGCCCTTCCTACAGCGCTTCGCTTGAAAGCTATGCCGTGCCTCATCAAAACGGCTATTTGAAGGCTGAAGCGGTCTCTTCTTATGCTCTTGGCGGAGCCGCGTTCTGCTATTGGCTGTGGCGTCAGCAGAGAGCCGGATCTGAACAGCCGCATGGATCAGTGATCAGCGCATGGGGGGAGCCTGATGTGGGATATGATCATGTGCTCGAAGTCGAGCAGGCGAGACGGGAGGTTGAGCACATCATGCTGGCGACGGACCCTTTGCAGGCTGAAACAGCCGTCGTCTATTCGGATCGTGCAAAGGTGTTTTTGAAAACGGAGTCACATCGGGGTCTTCACTACAGAACACTGATCACCGAGTTTTATAACCGATTGTTAAAGATGGGCATTCACAGAGATGTCATTCTTGAAGGGAGCCCGCTTGACGGCTATAAACTGCTGTTTACGCCGTTTATTCACTATCTTCCGCCTGCGTTTATCAAAAAAGCCGAAGCCTTTGCACAAAGTGGCGGCATTTGGATTGCGGGGCCGCTGACGGGCGGAAGAACAGAAAATCATACGGTTCACACTGATTGCGGATTAGGGGAATTGGAAAAAAGTTCTGGAGTCAAAACGCTTTATACATTTCCGATGGATGAGCGGAACTCGAGTGGAGCGGCGTTTGGCGTAAAGGCGCCGCTGAGTCTGTGGAGCGCTGTTTTTAAAGCCGGCGGCACCGAGGCTGTCGGGATAATTGAAAAAGGCCCGGCGTCAGGAAAAGCGTTCATCACAGAGCATAAATGCGGAAAAGGAAAAATCGTCATGCTCGGGTCGATGCCGGCAGGCGAAGCGGGTGACATCATGATGAAAAAGCTGATCAGTCATTACGCAGAAGAAGCGGGTGTTACACAGAAAACCGATGCCACTCCCGGAACAGTCGTCGCGCCCCGGAAAGGAGCAGACGGTCTTGTCTGGGTCGTGATCAATATGGACGGCAAAGGAGGCGCAGTGACACTTGACGGAAACGGAACCGATTTATTGTCCGACAGGCCCGTATCCGGACGCGTGACACTCGGCCCGCACGAATACCGCGTGGTTTTGTTTTCAGAGAATAAATGAATCGCCGCAGGCGCTTGCCGGCGGCTTTTTTGTTTCGTTTTGCTAAAAAAGGGATGATGCCTGCAAAAAAAGGAGCAGACACCTCTCCAATATAAGCAAAAAAGGAATATTGACGGTCAAAAGGCTAAACAGGAAAATATTCACTGACCAATCGGTTAAACAGAAAGGAGGAACACTTATGAAAGCACAGACTGAACTAAAATGGCTGAATAGGGCGCCTGCCGCGTTCGGCGGGGTGACCTGGGGAGTTCCTTGGGCAAAAGGAGTGCTGCAAAAAGGAGAGACGGTCGCCATTGCTTCGAAAAACGCCCCGTGTTTGCAAACATGGCCGCTCGCGTATTGGCCTGACGGCTCGCTTAAATGGACGGGGCATGCCGCAGTCTTCCCTAAAGAAAGCGGCAGCCGATTTACATTGAAAAAAGGGGGGGCCGGCGTCCCTAAAACCGTCATGAATGTCAGTGAGCAGAAAGATGAAATCACGGTGAATACGGGCGCGATAGTCTGCAGGCTTGGAAAATCGGGGACGGAACTCATCCGTTCGATTTCCATTTCCGGGGAAATGATGGCGAAAGAAGGGCGGCTCATCGCTTTAAAAGAAAAAAGAAGCGGCTCAGATTCACAATGCATGTATCATATTGAACGGTTTGAGAGCATGATCAAACGTACGGCAATCGAACAAAACGGTCCGGTTAAGACAGTCGTCAAGATTGAAGGCGTCCACCGCGGCGGAGGCATCGATGTTTGGCTCCCTTTTACCGTCAGGCTGTCTTTCTATGCCGGTGATCCGTCCATCCGGATCGTGCACACGATCTTCATCGACTGTGAAGCAGAAACAGAATGGATCAAAGGACTCGGTTTCGAGATGAGCGCGGTTTTGAGCGGAGCGCCGAGAAACAGGCATATCCGCTATGCGGCCGACGGAGGGATTTACGGAGAGGCTTCTCAGCTGCTTGTGACGAGAAGATTCAATGAAACAAACGGACTCTATGAACGACAGATTGCGGGACAGCCTGTACCGGAAAAGTCGGCAGTCGTGCGCGATGCCGAGAGAAACGCCGTCTGGAACGATTTCAAGCTCATCCAGGACTCCCCTGTTCACTGGCGCTTAAAAAAGCGAACCGGCAAAGGCTGCGCCTGGGTGGACGCGATTCATGGGGAGAGAGCGAAAGGGCTGATGTATGCAGGCGGGGAAAACGGCGGCATCGCACTCGGGCTCAGGAACTTCTTTGAAAAATATCCGTCATCGCTTGAAGCGAAAGGTCTTGCCGGCGGGGAAACGAAATTGGCGGTATGGTTTTGGCCTCCTGAAGCTGAAGCGATGGATTTCCGTCATTATTCAAAAGACACTCATGTTGAAAGCGCATATGAAGGGTTTGCCGAAATGAGGTCAACGGCCGTCGGCATTGCCAATACGAACGAAGTCAGCCTCGCCTGTTTTGCAAATCCGCCGAGCGATGAAGAGCTGAATAGAGCGGCGGACGAATGGCAAAATCCCCCGCTGCTTATTTGTAAGCCTGACTATTATTATCACACCCGCGCGCTGGGCGTTTGGAGCCTGAAAGATAAACGGCACCCGCTCTCGGCTGTGCTTGAAGATCAGCTTGACGAGGCTCTCAAGTTTTACATGAACGAAGTCGATCAGCGGAGCTGGTACGGCTATTGGCATTACGGTGATGTGATGCATACGTACGATGCCGTCCGGCATGTATGGCGGTACGACCTTGGCGGCTATGCATGGCAAAATACGGAACTCGTTCCGAACCTCTGGCTTTGGCAGTCTTTTTTCAGATCCGGTACGGAAGACATCTTCAGAATGGCGGAAGCGATGACCCGTCACACTAGCGAAGTCGACTGCTATCATTTCGGGGAGTATAAAGGCCTCGGTTCAAGGCACAATGTCCTCCATTGGGGCTGCGGGTGCAAGGAAGCGAGAATTAGCATGGCCGGCCTTCATAAGCCTTATTACTTTTTGACGGCGGACGAGAGAACGGGAGACGTGTTATCTGAAGTAAAAGATGCCGATCGAGCGCTTGAGACGCTTGATCCGATGAGAGCTTATTATCCGGAAAAAGAGTTTCCCGCCCACGCAAGAGTAGGCCCCGACTGGGCGGCGTTCTGTTCCAACTGGCTGACGGAATGGGAGCGGACAGGCGATGAAGCGTACCTTGATAAAATCAAACGGGGGATCGGCCGGCTTAAAGCGCTGCCGCTTCGTCTGTTGTCCGGACCGACTTTCGGATACGATCCTGAAGCTTCAGATCTGCTTCATATGGGAGACGGGAATCATGGCGGCTATCATATGGTCATCGCCTTCGGTGCCCCGCAAACATGGATGGAGCTTGCAGAACTGCTTGAGGATGTCGAATGGAAGGAGATGCTAGGGGAATTCGGCGAATTTTATTTGCTGACTGATGAAGAAAAGCGCAAAAGGAGCGGCGGGAAGCTTCACGATGATTTATTTCACTGGCCGATGTTCTCCGCTGCCATGGCCGCTTACGCTGCCCGGCTCCGCCAAGACCGGAAGCTCGCCGAACAAGTGTGGCGCCTGTTGCTCGATGAAAAACAAAGCCATACACCGCTGCCGATCACTCCAAAACAAATCCATGCCTGGAAAACGATCACGGAAATTCCCTGGGTTACAACAAACTGCGTCTCACAATGGTGCCTAAACTTGATAGCCGTGCTGGAGCTGCTCAAAGATATGCCGCCTGATCAGGACATGCAAGAAAAGATCATTCAGGCAATGAAAGATCATCCCGCTCGCACGTGAAGGCAAAAAATGAAGGTTGCCGGAAAAATGTAAGCGCTTTAAATTTGAGTGGAACAATTGAGACGATCAAAAGGGGGAATTGTAAAATGGCAAGACTGAAGCTGAAGGGAAACAAATGGCTCGCTGCACCCGCTGTTTTTTTGCTCTTGATGGGGTGCAGCGCAAATGAGACGGCCAATCAAGACGGGAAAGGAAAAGAAAAGGATGCCATTCATATTATGGCTCCGCTCCTGTCGCCGGAAAGTCCGGGAGAAAACAGCCCGTCTTTAAAAGCGCTCGAAACATACACGAAAAAACAAATCAAAGTGACATGGGTTCCGAACTCTTCCTATAATGATAAATTCAACATCGTCATGGCCTCGGGAGATTTGCCGCAAGCCATCGTCGTCACGGACAAGTCCCCGGGGTTTATCAAGTCTGTCAAATCAGGTGCGTTTTGGGAGCTTTCACCTTATTTAAAAGACTACCCGAACCTCGGAAAGGCCGATAAAAAAGTGATGAAGAACAGTTCCATCAACGGCGAGATTTACGGTATTTACAGGGCGAGGGACCTGATCCGCGCTTCGATCATCATCAGAACGGACTGGCTCGAAAATGTCGGTCTGGAGATGCCGAAAACAATCGACGAATTTTACGACGTGCTGAAAGCGTTTAAAGAAAAAGACCCCGACGGAAACGGGAAGGATGATACGTACGGCATGGTGGTGCCGAAATGGATGGGGCTTGGAAACGGGAGCCCGTGGGATATTATGCAGACGTGGTTCGGTGCACCAAACCGCTACGGAATAGACGAAAAAGGTGAACTCATTCCGGACTTCACGACAGAAGAGTATATGGAAGCGCTGCGGTTTTTCAAAAAGCTGTATGATGAGGGACTGATCAATAAAGACTTCGCCGTCATGGATTCAGCGAAGTGGAACGATCCAATCGTCAAAGGAAAAGCGGGTGTCATCGTCGATACCGGTTCGCGGGCCTCACAAATTCAAAGCGCAATGGAAGAAGCAGATCCCGCTAACAAGGATGTGATCGACGTCACCGGAACGGTCAAAGGCCCGAAAGGAACGTATACATTCCCGACATCGGGATACGCCGGAATGATTGCCATTCCGAAAGCGAGCGTCAAAACGGAAAAAGAATTGAAAGAAGTGCTCAGCTTCCTGGATAAAATGAACGATGAAGAGGCACAAATTATTGCCAACAACGGTATAAAAGGGCGCAACTATAAGCTTGAGAACGGAACGTACACGTCCCTTGAAAAAAATAATAAAAAACTGCTTTATGAGCACGAAGGTCTTGCGCAGTTCAGCATGGGCATTCCCGAACAAAGATACCATGTGGAAAAACAAGAATCAAAGCTGTTCAAACACCGTGAACAGATTCTCAAAGAAGGGGAAAAAATCGCCGTATTCAATCCGGCTGAATCGCTCGTTTCAGATGTTTACACCCAAAAAGGGGCACAGCTTGACAACATCATTCTCGATGCCAAAACACAGTTTATCATCGGCGACATCGATGAAAAAGGCTTTCAAGATGCCGTGCAGCTTTGGTATAAAAGCGGTGGTGAAGATTTGATGAAAGAACTGAACAAACGCTACAAGGAGACGAAATAGCTCAGATCTTCAACCAGCATACGAAAGGGGGGATGCAGCACGTGGAAATCACCGCTAAAACAGGGAAAACCGCTGTTGAGACAGAAAAGAAACCGACTGGGCTGCAAGCTGTAAAACGGGATAAATGGCTTTATCTTCTGCTTGTTCCCGGTGTTTTATATTTTCTCATATTTAAATATTGGCCGATGTGGGGCGTGTTCATTGCTTTTAAAGATTATTCGCCTTATCTCGGATTTTGGCAGAGCGAATGGGTCGGGTTCGAGTATTTTAAAGATTTCTTTATGAACCCTGACTTTTTCCGCCTGCTCCGCAACACGCTCATGCTCGCCGCTCTCGATTTGATTTTTGCATTTCCGGCTCCGCTGATTGTCGCACTCATGCTGAATGAACTGCGGCATGCCATCTATAAACGGTGCATTCAGACGTTTATATATGTTCCGCATTTCGTCTCATGGACGATCGTCGTCAGCATGACATTTGTCTTTTTTACAGTTGATACGGGCGTGATGAATAAAATGCTGCAAAGCATAACGGGAAAAGAGATTGCTTTTCTCTCGGATCCCGAATGGTTCAGGCCGATGATTGTGCTGCAAAGCATATGGAAGGAGACGGGCTGGGGAACGATCCTGTTTCTGGCGGCGCTCGCTTCGGTTGACCAGGAGCAGTATGAAGCGGCAGTGATGGACGGGGCAGGCAGATTAAGGAGAATGTGGCACATTACCCTTCCGGCCATCAGAAGCACGATCGTCGTGCTTCTCATCTTAAGAATCGGCAGTTTTTTAAACATCGGCTTTGAACAGATTTTTTTAATGACCAACTCTTTAAACCGGAGCGTGGCTGAAATTTTTGACACGTATGTCTATGTTGTCGGAATTACGCAAGGCGCATACAGCTATAGTACGGCAGTCGGGCTTTTTAAATCGGTTGTCGGAATCATTCTGATATTCGGCGCCAATTATATCGCGAAAAAGTTTGACCAGGACGGTCTGTTTTAATGAATGGAGGTGAAAAGGATGTCCGGTGCGGAAACGATCCATAACACAAAAGCGGGGCGGGTATTCGATTGGTTTAATGTGCTCTTTCTCGGCTGCTGCGGGCTGATAACCGTCTTGCCTTTTCTGTATATTATCGCGGGATCTTTTGCAACGGAGGCCGAGCTGGCGGAAAAGAGCTTCTTTATCTTTCCTGAGACATTCTCGCTTGACGCGTACCGCTATATTTTTTCAACGCCGACATTTATCAGGAGCATGGGGGTGTCTGTGTTCATTACGGTTGTGGGAACGATTGTCCAGCTCTTTTTTACATTTACGATGGCCTATCCTCTTGCGAAACGGCACATTAAGGGAAGAAACCTGCTATTGAATCTCGTTATTTTTGCGATGCTTTTCAGCGGAGGAATGATTCCGACGTATATTGTCGTCAAATCACTGGGACTGCTCGATTCGTACTGGGCGCTAATATTGCCGATGGCGATTAATCCGTTCAATCTTATTATTATTAAAAACTTTTTTCAGCAACTTCCGAAAGAACTTGAGGAGTCGGCAAAGATTGACGGCTGTTCAGAAATCGGCGTGTTCTTAAGGATCGCGCTGCCGCTGTCAAAGCCGATTATTGCAACTTTTGCGCTGTTTTATGCGGTCGGGATTTGGAACGACTTTTTCCATGCTTTGCTGTACATCAATGACAGCGCGAAATGGCCGCTGCAAATGGTGCTGCGCCAAGTGACGATTCTTTCGGATCTGACAGGGACGACGAATGATATGATGGAAGCGGTGCCGCCTGAACAATCGATTAAACTGGCCGTTATCGTCATTGCGACGCTGCCGATTTTAGCCGTGTACCCGTTTTTGCAGAAGCATTTTGCCAAAGGCATTCTGATCGGGTCTGTAAAGGGATAAAAAAACCGCCTGGCTCATGAGCCGGCGGCTTACGGCTCAGGCGGCTGAGCCGTTTTTATTTCTTTTTTTCATCCAAAAATAAACCGGGAGACCGACGAGGCCGATCAAAATTGACCACAGGCAGCTGTAAAAGTCAGTGATAAGCGTGCTGATAAGAACAAACAATGACCCGAGAATAGCCGCAACAGGCAGGTAAGGGTAGAGCGGCACGCTGTAAGCTCTCCCTTGGCCGTTCTTCCGTCTCCGCAAAATAAATACCGCGAAAAACGCCATGACATAGAAGATGTAAATCATAAAAATCGAAACCTCTGACAGCTTTTCCGGATTGCTGATGATCATTAAGATGACAGCGAACATCATCTGGACGATGACCGCGATCCAAGGCGTATGGAATGCCGGATGAACATGCGAGATCCAGCGGGAGAACGGAAGCTGTTTTTTCTCAGCCATCGCAAAGATCACGCGCGGAAAAGACAGAACTTTTCCGTTTAAGCAGCCGAAGATGCTGACGATAATTCCGATGGAGATCAGCTTGCCGCCGATCGGTCCGAACAGCATTGTCGCGGCTGTGCTTGTCGCATTTTCGCCAAGCTTGACAATCTGATCGGCAGGAAGAATGTGAAGCAGCGCCAAGTTAATGAACAGGTAGCAGGCTGTGACGATCAGTATCCCGCCTGTCATCGCTTTCGGGAGCACTTTTTCCGGGTTCTTCATTTCTCCGCCGAGTGCCGCAAGAAGGATCCAGCCGTCATACGCGAAGAGCGTCGCCAATACCGCCGCTCCGAAGTTTTGGCTGGCGATGCTCTCCGTAACTGTACTGAAAATATGTTCATTGCCCTGCCATAGACCGAACACAATGATACATACAATGGGAATCAGCTTTCCGATCGTTGTGACCGTCTGTACCGCTCCGCCGTATTTTGTTCCGACGATGTTGACGATGCATAAAAAGGCGACGGTGATAATGCCGATGAGTGCAGTCCATGATTTATCCCAGGAAAACAAGTTGGCTACTAGCGAGCCGAAATATAATCCGAGTGCGCCGATGATGGCCGGTCCGTAGATGATAATCTGCACCCAGCCGCATAAGAACCCCCAGAACTCGCCGTAAATTTCTTCAAGATATGTGTAAAGCCCGCCCGTTTTCGGAATTTGAGCGCCCAGTTCGGCGATTGTCAGCCCGCCAGCTAGCGTCAAGATTCCGCCAAGGATCCAGGCAAAAAGAGCAATTTGTGCGTTTCCGGAATAGGAAAGCACGCTGCCGGGCTTCATAAACACGCCGGAACCGATGATCGTTCCAATCACAAGAGATAGCGCAAATAACAAGCCTATCTCTTTTTTTAGTCCGTTTGCTTCTGCATTCATTGCGATGCCTCCCATTGATGTAATCTCTTTTATAGAAAACTATTTTTATATTGTAATACCTTTTTTAAAAAAGAAAAATTAAATAAATTTTCAGATTTTCGCATTTTTTGTGTATGTTAAACATTTTAAGGTCGTAAAACCCGAAGGGGACAGGAATAACCGAACCTTTTTAAGTCATTTCGGAGTTATTGTTAGTTTTTTAGGGGAAACAGGAAAGAAGGTCCTGTAAGACGGTTTGGTTGACTTTTCAAATCAAATCGCCTATTTTTGAGAAAGAAGAAATCTCGAATTCGAGATATTTAATGAGGAGATGATAGAATGAACGTAAATGGCATCCACCACGTATCCGCTTTAACTGCCAACGCTCAACATAATCTGGATTTCTATGTCAAAGGGCTTGGCATGAAACTGATAAAAAAATCGGTCAATCAGGATGAGCCGACGATGTATCATTTGTTTTACGGTGATGAAGTCGCGTCTCCGGGTTCAGATTTGACATTTTTCGAAATTCCGATGCTTGCCAGGAGACGGGAAGGGACGAACTGCATTTCGTCCGTATCACTTCGGGTTCCCGGCGAACAAGCACTCGAATTTTGGAAGAAGCGGCTTCATGAGCTCGGCGCAGAGACTTACGACATCGAGACGCGTGCGGGGCGGAGCGTTCTCCGCTTTTTAGACCATGAAGGACAGAACATGATGCTTGTGGCTGATGAAAAGGGAAAAGATCATGGAGTGCCTGTGAAAAACGGCGTCATTCCTGAGGAGGTCGCGATCAGGGGGCTCGGCCCGGTCGAATTGACTGTCAAGGACGCCGGTCCGACAGCTGCGGTACTGACCGATATTCTCGGCTTTCATAAAATCGGTGAGGAACAGGCTGATGAAACCGGCCGTACGCTTCACATTTTTGAATCGGGTGAAGGAGGAGCAGGCGCGGAGGTGCATGTGAAAGAGTCAGATGACGGCAGAAGAGAGCGTCCCGGGAGAGGAAGCGTCCATCATGTCGCATTCCGTGTCAAAGATGAAGAAGAACTTAAACAGTGGCATGAGAAAATCAACGAGAACGGCTTTACGAATTCGGGGATTGTGGAGCGCTATTATTTTAAGGCGCTGTATTTCAGAGAACCGAACGGCATACTTTTTGAGCTGTCGACTGACGGGCCGGGCTTTGCCGTTGATGAATCTATCGATGAGCTCGGCCGAAGCCTTGCGCTGCCGCCGTACCTGGAACATCGGCGGAAAGAGATTGAAGCGCGGCTGAAACCGATTCAATAGAAAACGAGGTCCTGAAAAGGACCTCGTTTTTTTATATAAAAGGCATCCGGCGCAGCCGACAGCCTAAAAGGGGGGCATGCTGTTAAGATGATGCGGATTCTTTTTGGTCAAGCGTCATTTGTTTTGTCATTGTTTTGCCGTTTCGAATGAGGGTAACCTTTACCGTATCCCCGATTTTTGCATCGTTGTAAAGAAGGTTGCGCAGCGCACTTCCCGTATCGGTTTCTTTTCCGTTAAAGCTGATGATGACATCGTTCTCTTTAAGGCCCGCTTTATCAGCAGGGGAGCCTGAAGCGACCTGGCGGATGTAGACGCCTTTGTTTAACTGGCTGCCGCTTAATCCGAGGGTGCCTGTTTGATAGTTTTCCGGCACCTGCTCAAGATCCATCATGCCGATTCCGATAAACGGACGCTCAATTTTTCCTTTAGACATCAGCTCTTCTGCAATCGGTTTGACATCATTGCTTGGAATCGCAAATCCGATGCCTTCCACTCCGCTTTCACTGATTTTCATACTGTTGATGCCGATCACTTCTCCCTTTGTATTCAAAAGGGCGCCTCCGCTGTTGCCGGGATTGATGGCCGCGTCTGTTTGAATGACGTTCATCTCGGTTTGGCCTGCGGACGTATCAACGGAAACGGTCCGATCAACACCGCTGATGATGCCTTGCGTCACCGTTCGGGACAGATCTTTGCCGAGCGGATTTCCGATTGCAATGACCGATTCACCCGCTTTCAAGCTTGAAGAATCGCCGAAAGATGCGACTTTTTCGACGTGTTCAGCGGAAATTTCAACAACGGCAAGGTCTGTCAAGGAATCGCTGCCCAGCAATTTTCCTTCCACTTCTTTGCCGTTTGACAGGGAAACCGTCAGTTTAGATGCGCCTTCGACAACGTGGTTATTTGTAATAATGTATGCTTTGCCGTTTGCTTTTTTATAAATGACACCTGAGCCTGTGCCTGTTTCTTGTTCGCTTGAACTGCTGCTGTTGCTGTTGCTTTCAAACCCAAACATACCGCTCTCCGTTTGTTTTTGATAGTTTGAAATACCGACGATGGCGGGAGATACATTTTCCACCATTGTTGAAATGTCAGACGAATTGGTGCTGGACAATTTTTCGGTATTCGCTTTATTGGAAGAAGCCGATGAGTTCGCAGTCTCATTAGTTTGTGTCTGGACAGATGTATTGGCCGTTTCGTCTTTGCTATGCTGGTATGTCGTGACACCGAGAACGAGGCTTCCCCCGATGATGCCGCTGAGGATCGGCGTCATCCATGAGAGTCTCCGCTTTTGCTGTTCTGCTTTTTTTATCGCCTGGTCGGGCTTTTGATCGGAGACGATGAGTTCGTTTTTCGTTTCAAGCTGATCTTCTCTATTATATTCCATCATTTTCACGCTCCTATTGTTATCATATCCTTTGATGCCTCAATCATAATCAAAGACTGTGGGATAAACATGAAAACATTGTGGGAAATTGTCAAAGAAAAAGGATAGAATAAATAGGGTGCTATTTATAATATGACATGTCAGAGGTGTTCTAAACGTTGAAAAAGATTGGATTTATCGGATACGGAAGCATGGCGCAGATGATTGCGGTGAAACTGCTTGATCAGGAGAAAATCAGCGATGACATGGTGGTCGTCAGCTCAAGGAATGATGGGAAAACAGGGGAGCTGAGAAAACTTTACCCGAATGTCGCCTGTCAATCAGCCGAAGAGCTCGCCAAACAGTGCGGCCTGATCTTCATCTGTGTACCGCCGATGGCGGTAAAGGAAACGCTTGAGAACATACAGCCGTTTCTTCAGGAGGATGTCCACATTGTTTCGATTGCCGCGGGGGTCGAGCTTGACCGGCTTCACGACTGGACAAGCGGACAGGTGACGAGATACATTCCGACCCTCACATCTGAAGCCGGGATCGGTGTTTCGCTTGTTGTCCACGGCGAGCGGGTTGCTGAGGCGGACAAAAGCCGGCTGGAAGAATATCTTTCCGTTTTCAGCACAGTCAAACAGATACATGAGAGAGATATTGACGCTGCGAGCAATTTAACAAGCTCTTCACCAGGGTTCATCGCTTCGATCTTTGAAGAATTTGCTCAAGCTGCCGTCAGAAACAGCAGCCTCACGAAAGAAGACGCGTTTCAATTTCTGATTCATTCATTGCTGGGAACGGGCAAGCTGTTAATGGAAAAAGACATGACGTTTGCACAAACGCTTGATCGGGTGGCGACAAAAGGCGGCATAACCGGAGAAGGGGCGGAGGTCATTCAAAATGCCATGCCGGAAGTCTTTGACGAGCTGTTTGCCAGAACGATGAAGAAGTATGAAGACATTAAAGACGCTGTCCGCCGGCAGTGAGCTGCGGCATTTATCGACATATCCGGACATCCCAAAGCTGCCTGATCAGGCAGCTTTTTTATTTGCATTCGACAACATTCATCAAAATTCCAATTTTATATTAAATTTCTAAAATTACCAATGGTTATTGCATTTCTATTAAAATTCTAATATAATTTGTTAGAATATTCCCAAAATAATAAAAAATTTGAGACGTTTTTCATAAGGGGTGGTTTTTTGTGAAGCTGTATATGTCTGTTGATATGGAGGGGATTTCCGGACTTCCGGATGATACGTTCGTCGATTCAAGCAAGCTGAACTATGAGAGAGGCCGGAAGATCATGACGGACGAGGCCAATCATGTGATTGACGAAGCGTTCAAAAGCGGATGCAGAGAGGTGCTTGTCAATGACAGCCACTCTAAAATGAACAATCTGTTAATTGAGCGGCTCCATCCTGAAGCGCTGCTCATTTCGGGAGATGTCAAACCGTTTTCGATGGTCCAGGGACTTGACGATACATGCGATGGTGCCGTGTTCGTCGGCTACCATGCGAGAGCATCGATGAGAGGCGTGATGTCTCACAGCATGATTTTCGGCGTCAGACATTTTTACATAAACGATCAGGCGGTGGGCGAGCTGGGGTTCAACGCTTATGTTGCCGGTTATTACGGCGTCCCGGTTATCATGGTTGCCGGTGACAGCGAGGCGGCAGCTGAGGCGGAGAAACTGATTCCGAACGTAACGACAGCGGCCGTCAAGGAAACGATATCCCGTTCGGCGGTCAAATGCCTGACGCCGGAGAAAGCGGGGCAGCTATTAAGAGAGCGGACGGCATATGCGATTCAAAACCGCGATCAAGTCAAGCCGCTCACGCCTCCGGACAGGCCGGTGCTGCGGATTGAGTTTGCCAATTACGGGCAAGCCGAGTGGGCGAGTCTGATGCCGGGTGCTGAAATCGAACCGCAAACGACGACTGTCCGCTATCAAGCGAAAGACATTCTTGAAGCCTATCAAGCGATGCTTGTCATGACCGAGCTTGCGATGAGAACAACATTCTCCTAGGAAGGTGGGATGAAAATGGCGGGTTACATCATGAAGCGGCTTCTGTCGATGCTGGCGACCATTTTGGTGATCACGACATTGACCTTTGTGATGATGAAAGTGATTCCGGGCTCTCCCTTCAATGAAGAAAGAAACACGAATGAAGCGGTTCAGCGCAACCTTGAGGCTTACTATCAGCTTGATGAGCCTCTCTTTGTTCAATATTTGTATTATGTCAAGTCGATCGTTACCTTTGATTTCGGGCCATCGATCAAGCAGCCTTCACAAAGCGTGAACGATTTGCTGTCAAGAGGGTTCCCTGTTTCATTTGAGCTGGGGATGACGGCGCTGATTATGGCGGTCATTTCCGGGATCGTACTCGGAATCTTTGCCGCGCTGCGGCAAAACGGCGTCATCGACTATATAGCAATGACCATTGCCGTTCTCGGCATTTCGGTTCCCAACTTTATTATGGCGACCTTGCTGATACAGCAATTCGCCGTCAATTGGAACATATTCCCTCCATCGACATGGACGAGCCCGCTTCATATGGTGCTTCCGACTGCGGCTTTGGCAATGGGGCCGCTGGCGATTATCGCCAGGCTGACCCGTTCCAGCATGATTGAAGTGCTGACACAGGATTATATCCGAACGGCCCGGGCTAAAGGGCTTTCCCCTTTTAAAATTGTCATGAAGCACGCCCTGAAAAACGCCCTTATGCCAGTCGTAACGATTCTCGGGACGCTTACCGCTTCGATTTTAACGGGAAGCTTCGTCATCGAAAAAATCTTTGCGATTCCGGGCATGGGAAAATATTTTGTTGAAAGCATCAACTCCCGCGATTACCCCGTGATTATGGGTACCACCGTTTTTTACAGCATTATCCTCATCATCATGTTGTTTCTTGTCGACATGGCCTACGGAATCCTGGATCCGCGTATTAAACTGCATAAGAAAGGGTGAGCATATGAGCCTTCCAGTCCGCACAGAAAACGAAGCGTCTTCAGGCAGTGATATCCCTGTTGAATGGTTTGCCCCGCTGAAACAAAAGCAGGATGAGCGTGAATCCGTTGCAAGGCCGAGCCTGTCATACTGGCAGAACGCCTGGCGGATTTTAAGGAAAAACAAGCTGGCGATGGCGGGATTGGGCGTGTTAATCTTCCTGTTCATCATGGCTGTTCTCGGACCGGTTCTTTCTCCGCACAGCGTCACCCAGCAGACGCTTTCCGAGCAAAACCTGCCTCCGTCGATGGAGCATTGGTTCGGAACCGATGAGCTCGGCCGCGATGTGTTTACAAGAACGTGGTATGGAGCGAGGATTTCACTGTTTGTCGGCGTGATGGCGGCTTTGATCGATTTTGCAATCGGCGTCATCTATGGCGGTATCTCCGGCTATAAGGGCGGCAAAACAGACCATGTCATGATGCGGGTCATCGAAGTGCTGCATGGACTGCCTTATTTATTGGTCGTCATTCTTCTCATGGTCATGATGGGGCCTGGACTCGGGACGATCATCGTTGCGCTGACTGTCACCGGCTGGGTCGGCATGGCGCGGATCGTCAGGGGTCAGGTTTTGAAGGTGAAGCATGATGAGCATGTTCTCGCATCCAAAACCTTCGGAGCGAAAACGGTAAGGATCATCAGGCGGAATCTCCTTCCGAACATGATGGGAGCGATCATCGTCCAGATGACCTTGACGGTGCCGTCGGCCATTTTTGCCGAAGCGTTTCTCAGTTTCCTCGGTTTGGGCATTCAAGCCCCGTTTGCGAGCTGGGGTGTCATGGCGAACGACGGCCTTCCGGTGATCTTATCGGGACACTGGTGGCGGCTGTTTTTTCCTGCTTTCTTTATTTCATTAACAATGTTCGCTTTTAATGTCGTTGGAGACGGACTGCAGGATGCGTTAGATCCGAAGCTGAGGAGGTAATGTGTTTTTGCGGAAAAAAGTATTGGAAGTCGAGAATCTGCATGTTTCATTTACGACATACGGCGGCACGGTCAAAGCCGTCCGCGGCGTGAGCTTTGAGTTATATGAGGGGGAGACGTTTGCGATTGTCGGTGAGTCGGGATGCGGAAAAAGCGTGACATCGCAAAGCATCATGCAGCTTTTGCCGAAGTTTTCGGCAACGATCACAGACGGTGCGGTCCGCTTTAAGGGAAAAGACTTGCGCCATCTGTCCGAAAAAGAGATGAGAAAGATCAGAGGGGCCGAAATCTCAATGATCTTCCAGGATCCGATGACAGCCCTGAATCCGACCTTGACCGTCGGAGACCAGTTGATAGAAGCGCTTTTGGAACATCGGCCCGTGTCTAAAACAGACGCTCGAAAAGCGGTCATTTCGATGCTTGAGCTCGTCGGGATTCCGAATCCGAAAGAGCGTTTGAGGCAGTATCCGCATCAATTCAGCGGCGGGATGAGGCAACGGATCGTGATCGCCATGGCGCTCATCTGTGAACCGGAGATTCTGATTGCGGATGAACCGACGACCGCGCTCGATGTTACCATTCAGGCGCAAATTCTTGAGCTGTTTAAAGACATTCAGCGGAAAACCGGTGTATCCATCATTTTAATCACCCATGATTTAGGTGTAGTCGCACAGACGGCGGACAGAATCGCCGTGATGTACGCTGGGAAAATAGCGGAAACGGGAGCGAGGAGGGATATTTTTTACCGTCCGCAGCATCCGTATACAAAAGGCTTGCTGCATTCCGTTCCGAGGCTTGACCTTGAAGGTGGAGACCTCGTTCCGATTGACGGGACGCCGCCAGATTTGTTTTCTCCGCCTGAAGGGTGTCCGTTTACGGCGCGCTGTTCCTATGCAATGGAAGTATGCGGCAAGGTTTATCCTGCCGTTGCAGAAGTCTCGGCGGGGCATCGTGTGTGCTGCTGGCTTCAGGATGAAAGGGCGAAACGGGCTCTGCTGACAACATAATCATGAAATCGATTTTCAATGGGGGGATTTGATGAAAAGGCTAGCGAGCGTATTGGCTGCCGCAGTTGCGGTCATTCTGCTGTTCGGATGTACGGCAAATGAACAGGCTGGGCAGGAAACGAAGAAGAAAGCGAAAGAAACGGCTGGAGAACAAGTCCTGAGGCTGAACAATGAAAATGAACCGACATCTTTCGATCCGCCGATCGGCTTTAATAATGTCTCATGGCAGGCGCTGAACAATCTGATGGAAGGTTTGACTAGGCTTGGCGCAGACCATGAACCGGAAGCGGCGTCCGCCGAAAAGTGGAACATTTCCGACGATGGGAAGACATATACTTTTACAATCCGTGATGATGCCAAATGGTCGAACGGAGACCCTTTAACCGCTGGGGATTTTGAATATGCGTGGAAGCGTCTGCTCGATCCGAAAACGGGCTCTTCCGCCGCGTTTTTAGGCTACTTTATCGAAGGCGGCGAGGCCTTTAACAGCGGAAAAGGTGCGAAGGATGATGTCAAAGTCAAAGCGGAGGATGAAAAAACGCTTAAGGTGACACTCGAAAGTCCGCAGCAGTCGTTTTTAAGCATTGTAGCCAATCCGGCTTTTTTCCCGGTTCCTCAGAAAATCGCCGAAAAAAATCCGAAATGGCATGAAGAAGCTGCTACATTTGTCGGCAACGGTCCGTTTAAACTGACAGAATGGAAGCATGATGAAAGCTTTACGATGGTAAAGAGCGATACGTATTGGGACCGGGATACTGTGAAGCTTGATAAAGTGACATGGGCGATGGTCGATGACAGAAATACCGACTACCAAATGTTCGAGTCGAATGAGCTCGATACGGCTTATGTGCCGGCTGAAATGAGCGAGAAGCTGATAGGTTCTGACGAGGTGAAGGTGTTCGATCAGGCAGGTCTTTACTATTACAGATTCAATGTCAATAAAGAACCGTTCCAGAATGAAAAGATCAGAAAAGCGTTTGCGATGGCCGTCGATCAGCAGGAAATCGTCGATTATGTCACGAAAAACGGTGAAAAACCGGCCCGCGGATTTGTGTCTCCGGGAATCAAAGGGCCGAACGGCAAGGATTTTCGCGAGGAAGGCGGCGATTTGCTCAAATATGACGCCGATGAAGCGAAACAGCTGCTCGAAAAAGGCATGAAGGAAGAAAACTACGAAAAGCTGCCCGCCGTTACGCTGACATACAGCACAAAACCGGAGCATAAAAAAATGGCGGAAGCGATTCAGCAGAAGCTGAAAAGTACGCTCGGCGTCGATGTGAAGCTCGCCAATATGGAATGGAATACATTCCTTGAAGAACAGAAGGCGCTCAAATTTCAATTTTCCCAAAGCTCTTTTCTGGCTGATTATGCGGATCCGATCAACTTCCTGGAAAGCTTTCAAACGGGTAACGCAATGAACAGAACCGGCTGGAGCAATTCAGAGTATGACGAACTGATCAAGGCGGCGAAAAATGAAGCTGATGAAGAAAAACGCACAGAGCTGCTGCATCAGGCTGAAGAACTGCTGTTTGAAGGGATGCCGATCATACCGATCCACTTCTATAATCAAGTCCATTTGGAAAAGGAGAATGTGAAAGGCATCGTCCGTCATCCGGTTGGCTACATTGAACTGAAATGGGCCGAAAAAACGTCATGATCAAACTTGTCCGTCTGCCACTTTCTTTGTGCACGCCACCGCACAGAGGCGGGCGGACTTTTCATAAAGGGGGATGTCTCAGTTGAATATTGCGCCTCAAAGATTAATGCAGGGAGATACAGTCGGTGTGATTGCGCCGGCCAGTCCGCCCGTCCCCGAAAAGCTTGACCGCGCCGTCCGGTTTTTAAAAGAACTCGGGCTTGAAGTCAAAGTGGGACGTTCAGCCATTGAAAGACACGGCTATTTGGCGGGGAACGATGAAGAGCGCTTGGAGGATCTGCACGACATGTTTGAAGACCGTTCGGTCAAAGCTGTCATCTGTGCCTGCGGAGGTTACGGCACGGCGAGGATTGCCGAGAACATTGACTACCGACTCATCAAAAGTCGCCCGAAAATTTTTTGGGGCTATTCAGACATCACTTTTTTACATACAGCGATCAGGCAAAACACCGGACTTATTACATTTCACGGTCCGATGCTCAGTTCGGATATCGGCAATAAAGACGTGCATCCGCTCACCCGGCGCTCTTTCCGGCAGCTGTTTCAAAAAATGACGCTCACCTATACAGAGGAGCTGTCGCCTTTGGAAACGCTCGGAAACGGTGCGGCGAAAGGGGAGCTTGTCGGCGGAAACCTCGCTCTTCTGGTGACGACGCTCGGTACGCCTTATGAAATTGATACGAAAGGAAAGCTTTTGTTTATCGAGGATGTCGATGAAGAGCCTTACCGAATTGACCGGATGCTGAATCAATTGAAAATGGCCGGGAAATTATCGGACGCCGTCGGCATCCTGCTGTGCGATTTTCATAACTGCTCCCCGAAAAAACGCGGTGAGTCACTTACATTAAAAGAAGTTTTCCAAGATTATATCGCCGCTGCAGGAAAACCGGCGCTGTCAGGCTTTAACATCGGCCATTGTTCACCAAATATCGCCGTTCCGGTGGGGGCGCAAGCCGTCCTTGACGCCGACAAAAAACAGCTTACGATCGATCCGGGAATTTCTTGATGAAAAAAGGAGGCTGCTATGAAGATTGCCGAAATGACGACAAACCGTATCGCCGTGCCGCTGAAAAAACCGTTTAAAACAGCGCTTCGAACTGTCCGCACAGCGGAAGCCATCATTGTCAAATTAACGGCTGAAAACGGGATGACAGGCTGGGGCGAAGCGCCTCCGACTGCCGTTATTACCGGTGAGACGCTTGACAGTATTGAGGGGGCAGTCAACACGATATTCGCACCGGCGCTCTCCGGGCGCAATTTGCGAATGGCGGAGGCGATATTTCATGACATCGACAAGCTGATTGTTGGAAATACAAGCGCAAAGGCCGCTGTAGAAACAGCCGTCTACGATTGCTTGGCGCAGCTTTGCGGTCTTCCCCTGTATCAATTGCTGGGCGGATACAGGCGGGAGATCGAGACGGATTTTACTGTCAGCGTCAATGACCCGGAAGAAATGGGGAAAGACGCGGCCCGTTATGTAAAAGATGGGTTTCGTACGCTCAAAATTAAAGTAGGAAAAAACGACATGGCAACAGACCTCGAACGGATCAGGGAAATCCGCAAACAAGCGGGGGCCGCTGTCCGGATCCGTGTGGACGCCAATCAAGGCTGGACGGCGAAACAGGCTGTCAAAGCCATTCGGAAAATGGAGGATGAGGGGCTTTCGATCGAGCTTGTCGAACAGCCGGTCCACCGGTGCGATCTCGAAGGCTTGAAACAGGTGACAGATGCTGTCGATACGCCGATTATGGCGGACGAAAGCGTGTTTACCCCAAGGGATGCTTTTCACGTGCTGAAAACGAGAAGCGCCGATCTTATCAATATTAAACTGATGAAAGCGGGCGGCATCAGCCAGGCGTTGAAAATCAACGCCATGGCAGAAGCGTGCGGAGTGGAATGCATGGCCGGAAGCATGATCGAAACAAGGGTCGGCATCACAGCAGCCGTCCACTTCGCAGCAAGCCAGAAAAATGTGACAAAATTCGATTTTGATGCGCCGCTCATGCTGAAGAAGGATATTGTTGAAGGCGGCATCCGCTATCATGGAGGAACGATCACGATACCGGATGCTCCCGGACTCGGTATCACGAAAGTCAACCATTGAGAGGGGGAAGACGAATGAGCCTTTATACGACAACCGTCTCGGTCGCCAACGTCTGGACCAGTCCGGAAGCACCGCGCCGCATTGACCGGTTGATGCTGGCAAATCCCGTACATGTAAGAAGCTGGCTTGACGCAATGTCCTTCGATGAGCGTCTTGAGCTGTGTACGGCAAACCTTGTTCAAACACAGGTGCTTTTCGGAGAAGATGTGCAGCTTATAAAAGAGCGGGAAGGCTGGGCGTTCGTCATCATTCCCGGGCAGCCGTCTGCAAAAGACGAACGCGGCTACCCGGGCTGGATACCAAAGGAATGCCTGGCCGAAAAAAGCCCGGCGAAGTCTGAGACAAGCGCCGTCATTCAAAAACCGACGGCTTTTCTATATGATGACAAGAAAATGAAAGTTCTTGAGCTGAGCTTTCTCACTAAGCTGCCCGTTTTGTCTTCGGACGGCATTTGGTTTGAGGTTGATACACCGCTCGGACGCAGATGGCTGAAAAAAGAAGATGCGGATATCGAAACACCTGTAAAAGGCAGTGGAGACGACATCGTTCAAACCGGTGAGGCGTTTTTGAACCTGCCCTATCTTTGGGGAGGAATGAGCGGTTTTGGCTACGATTGCTCAGGATTTGTCTTCAATATGCTGAAGGCGAACGGCTGCTCAGCGCCGCGCGATGCCGGCGATCAGGCGAACAGCGGAAAAGAGGTGTCCTTCAGCAGCCCGAAGCGGGGCGATCTACTGTTTTTCGCATATGAAGAAGGCAAAGGGCGGGTTCACCATGTCGGCATTTACTGCGGAAACGGAGAGATGCTGCACTCTCCAAAAACGGGAAAATCGATTGAGGTCATACCTCTTAAAGGCACAATTTATGAAAAAGAGCTGTGTGCCATCAGGCGCTATTTTTAATTAAAACGGGGGGATTGGCATGCAAACCGGCGCTTTATTGAAAGTCAGCCGTCTCAAAATGCACTTTGACGCCGGAAGGGGCAAAACGGTCAAAGCGGTCGACGGCATTTCATTTGATATTAAAGAAGGAGAGACGTTCGGACTCGTCGGAGAATCGGGCTGCGGCAAGTCGACTTCCGGAAGGGTGCTGATGCGCCTTTATCAGCCGACAGAGGGCGAGGTTACATATCGGGGAAAAAACATCCACAATTTGAGCGATGATGAATCATTCCAGTACAACCGCAAAATTCAAATGATTTTTCAAGACCCCTATGCTTCACTAAATCCGAGGCTAACGGTCAGGGAGATTATGACAGAGCCCATGGAAATCCACGGCCTGTACGGAGGGAAAAAGGCGCGTCTTGAAAAAGCGGACGAGCTTCTGGAAGCAGTCGGCCTGCACAAAAGCTTTGCCAATCGCTATCCCCATGAGTTCAGCGGCGGACAGAGGCAAAGAATCGGCATCGCCAGGGCGCTTGCGCTTGAGCCTGAATTTATCGTTGCTGATGAGCCGATATCCGCACTTGATGTCTCCGTCCAGGCGCAAGTCGTCAACCTTTTGAAAAAGCTGCAAAAGGAAAAAGGGCTCACGTTTTTATTTATCGCCCACGATCTTTCCATGGTGAAGCACATCAGCGACCGGATCGGCGTCATGTATCTCGGGCACATGGTCGAGATCACCGACAGCGGCCGGCTTTATCAAGAACCGCTGCATCCTTACACCCAGGCGCTTTTATCGGCTATCCCGATTCCCGATCCGGATGTGGAAGATAAGCGGAAACGAATCATACTGAAAGGCGAGCTGCCAAGTCCGATCGATCCGCCGAGCGGCTGCGTTTTCAGAACGAGATGTCCCGCCGCGACGGACATTTGCACCGCCAAAAAACCGCTCTTAAAAGAAGCCGATGACGGTCATTTTGTCGCCTGCCATCTGTATGACGGCGACGCGAGAAATGAGGAGGACGGCATGAAGGTGACGCTGCAGGCGAGGTGAATATAGAAAGAAGGAGCCCTTGTTACAGGGCTCCTCAGTTTGCCGGCGACTTTTCAGAATCGCTCAGCCGCTCATGCCAAATGAAACAAGGATCAGGCGCCGCCTTGGTGACATCCGGTAGAAGTACGCTCAATCGGCAATGTACAGCATCTGAAAGACCCGCCGGATTTTATGATCTCGGATAAGTCGATTTCGATGACCGTATAGCCCCTTTTTCTGAGCTCCTGATTCACGTGGCGGTTAACAGGCAGGCTGATCACGGTTTTATTGCCGATAGACAGAACGTTTGTACCGAGTTGGAACTGTTCATCATCCGTAATTTCGATCATCTCATAGCGTTTTTTCAAGACGTCGTATTCTCTTTCTCCTAAGGCTTTTGGATAGACAAGCGCTTCTGTCGGCGAAAGAATGTTGAAGACGCAATCCAGATGAAGGAACGTTTCTTCAAACGGAACCGGTATGACTTCATAAGAGGGAAGCCTGCGCTTCAGCTCTTGGACGGCCGAGAACGTCGTTCTGTGGCTGATGCCGGCATATATGGTATTTTGGTCGACGAGGATGTCGCCGCCTTCGATTTGATAGCCTTCATTAAATGCGGCCCAGGAGATCTGTTCTTTTGCCAGCCATTCCTGCAGGACGTTTTCTTCGCCCTGGCGGATGTCGGCTGATAGCTGTGCGGAAAACACAGTGTCTCCGATCGTAAACCCGATATCGCGCGTGAAAACCTGTTCCGGAAATTGGCTTAAAGCAGGCAGAAGCTCGACTTCAATACCCCGGCTCTCCAATTCTTTTATCAATGTTTCATGCTGGCGGACGGCCAGCGTTTTATCGATATTATCCTTTTGGAAATACTTTTGTGTTTCGTTGATCACTTCTGCGATCTCCATATACTCCGGTCTGCATAACACCACTTTTTTTAAGACATCGTATTCGCTTGTGCAGCCCGCCCCACGGTTTTTTTTCGATATTGCTGAGTCCATTTTGATTCCCCCGTCCTCTCTTTAGTCATTTCATTATTCCCTTCCCGCAGCGGGAAATAAACATTTTAGCCAGAAAATCTGACAAGTCAGCCGGATAAAAAAGTTTAGACAAATGAATTCTAATAGTGTTTAATAAAGAAAAAATCCACTTTACAAACGCATCTTAGTAGACATCAAAGGAGTAATGGATGATGAATGGACCTGAGAAAAGATACTGCAAAGAATCAAAAGTTGTCAAAACAAGCAGGGTGTTTCCGCTTGACACGAACAATCACAACACATTGTTCGGCGGCAAGCTGATGAGCTATATCGACGATATCGCCTCAATATCGGCAGCGAGACACTCGAGGTGTGAAACCGTGACGGCTTCCATGGATTCCGTCGATTTTCTCGAACCGATCCGCCAGGAAGATTCCGTCTGCCTTGAATCTTATGTGACATGGGTTGGCAGAACGTCCATGGAGGTATTCGTCAAAGTCATTAAAGAGCATTTGCTGACAGGCGAACGAAAGCTTGCGGCGACATCCTTTTTAACCTTCGTGGCGCTTGATCAGGACGGCAATCCTCAGGCCGTTCCCCAAGTTGTACCGCAGTCTGAAGAAGAAATCATGCTGCACCAGACCGCCCGGCAGCGCGCCGAAGAACGGAAAAACCATCGCAAACACAGCAAAGCGCTGGCCCAGGCGCTGGCTGTGGACAAACCTTGGTAAACATACGAACAAAACCCCGGCTCAGCATCAGTTTGCCGGGGTTTTGCTGTGCAATGAATACACAACCCAATATTTGTTCAAAATAAATGACAAAAAACGGAAAGAAGTTTTGGTGAAATGCTTGAATTTGTATGGACTTTTTTAGCCAAGCCTGCTTTAGTGTTCTCTATAGCTTATATTCTTTTCCGAATCGCAGGGAAGAAAGCCGTTTCGCAAATGACGAACTTCGACCTTTTGCTGACATTTGCGATTGGAACGATCATCAGCGAACCGATTCTTACTTCTAAAATTTCAATGTCCATTTATTACGCACTTACCTTTCTGATCTTCTATTTGTTGATTGAAAAGCTGTCATTACACAATAAATGGCGCTGGTTTCTTGTCGTCAGTCCGACCGTGCTGATCCGAAACGGCAATATTGATGAAGGGGGATTAAAAAGAGAGCGGCTGACCGTCAATGAACTGCTCGGCAAATTGCGCGAAAAAGGCTATGCCGATCCGAAAGATATCGATATCGCCCTGATTGAAGAATCGGGCCAGATCAGCGTGATTCCCAAATCGGAAGCGAGGCCTGTACAGCCGCGAGACCTCAGCTTGGAGACGAAGCGGAATTTCGTGCCGATTCCGCTTATTTTAGACGGCGAAATCATCGAACACAATTTAAAATACTTGAAAAGAACGAAAGAATGGCTGTTTCAAAAATTAGAGGATAAAGGGATTGAGCAAGCGATGCTGCCAACCATTACGCTCGGCACCTTGAACGAAAAAAATGAAATTATGATTGATAGGGAAGATCCCGGCAGCCCGTTAACTGATGATCCATATCTTTATAAACCGGGGCAAGACCATTAATTTTCGCCGAATAGGCGATTTTTTATTTTCTACTATTTCAGAAAAATGTTAAGAGTCTGTTCTTTTATTCGTTGATAAAAATGAACAGGGCATTTGTCATAAAAGTTGAAAATGGTGTCATAAAAAATAGGAGGAAAATATGTTGTTTTCTGTATTTTTATAGCATATATTAGTTTTTGTGAAAAAATTTTGATGGTAGGTGCAATTGATGAAAAGGTTTTTTAGTGTAATAATTTTGGGCGCCCTGCTGCTGCTCGGCACTTCTGTGCCAATCGAAGCGGCAGACTACGGACGCGACGTCCTCGGCTCAAAAGACGGCTGGGGCGCTTATGGAAAAGGAACGACCGGAGGCGCTGACGCTTCTTCTGATCAGGTATATACGGTCAAAAACCGCAAGCAGCTTGTTGAGGCATTAGGGGGAGACAATAAAAAGAACAGCGAAAATGATACGCCGAAGATCATCTATGTGAAGGGAACAATCAATCTTAGTGTTGATGATGACAACAATCCTTTAGGCTATGAAGATTATAAAGACCCTGAATATTCGATCGAAGCGTATCTCAAAGCTTATGATCCGAAGAAATGGGGGAAAAAGGAGCCGTCAGGAAAGCTTGAAGAGGCAAGGCTCCGCTCCAAAGACAATCAGAGGGAGCGTGTCTTGATCAGAGTCGGTTCAAACACGACGATAATCGGGCTCGGAGATGATGCGAAAATCGTCGGCGGAGGCCTTTATGTCAAAACCGCGGAAAACATCATTATCCGCAATATCGAATTCGAAAACGCGTACGATTTCTTCCCTGGCTGGGATCCGACGGATGGGAGCAGCGGAAACTGGAATTCAGAATATGACAACCTGCTGATTGAAATGTCCAAAAATATTTGGATCGACCACTGCTCATTCAATGACGGAGATCAGCCTGATGAGCTGAACGAAACGTATTTCGGGCGTGAATTCCAGCATCACGACGGACTGCTGGATATCAAAAAGCAGTCGGATTTTATTACGGTATCATACAGCATATTTTCAGGACATTCTAAAAACACGATTATCGGATCAAGCGACAGCTACAAAGCAGACAACGGTCATTTAAGGGTGACATTCCACCACAATCTCTACGAAAATATAAAAGAGCGGGCACCGCGCGTCCGCTACGGAAAAGTGCACATTTACAACAACTATTTTAAAAGCACGAAAGACAGCTACAATTATTCATGGGGTGTAGGCTATTCTTCAAAAATTTATGCTGAGGACAACTACTTCGACCTGCCGGAAGGAACGAAGCCTCAAAAATTGATGAAGGTCTTTAAAGGTGACGCTTTATATGAAAAAGATACGGTCGTAAACAACCAAAAAAGCGTCGCAAAAATCGATGTTGTCAGCACATACAACAAAGCAAACCATGCGTCTGTCAAAAAATCGGCCGGCTGGAAGCCGACGCTGTTTGAAAAAATCGACGACGCAGAAGATGTGCCGACAATCGTTGAAGCGCAGGCAGGCGCAGGAAAACTGAAGTAATATACGCAAAGCGGACATCCCATGTCCGCCTTTTTTTTTTCGGGTATCTTGCAATACAAAATACCATATGTTATGATTCATCTATCTTGTATTGCAAGATACATAAAAGAGGTGGCTTATGAGTTCAACGCAAATGCTGAAAGGGATTTTAGAAGGATGTCTGCTTGCTGTCATATCCGAAGGGGAGATATACGGCTATGAAATGACAAAGGTGCTTGCGGGATACGGTTTTTCGGATATCAGTGAAGGAAGCATCTATCCGATTCTCCTGCGCATGCAAAAGGAAAAATGGGTGGAGACCGAACTAAAACGGTCGGCGAGCGGCCCGAAGAGAAAATATTACAGACTGACGCCCCTTGGCGAAGCGGAGCTTCAATCGTTCATCGGGCGTTGGAAGGCATTATCCGGGAACGTCAATGCGCTGCTCGAAAAAAAACTGAAGGAGAAGTGAAATCGTGCTATCAAAAGACATGCAAAACGTATTGGACGACATGAGATTGTATTTAATGTCTGTAGGAAAAAGCGACAAAGAAATCGAAGGGATCATGAATGAGCTGACTGTTCATGCCTTGGAAGGGGAAAAGGAAGGAAAAACCGTCCGGCAAATTTTTGGGGATTCTCCCAAGTCATATGTTCAAGCGCTGTCAAAAGAGCTTTCATCAAGGCCGGGGGAGATCGCCAAGTTGTTCTTTGCCATTTTGATCGGCGCGATATCCTATTTTATATTCAGTGACGCCGTGAACGACAGCCTCAATTATTCGGTCTATGTACTGGCAGGCTATCCGCTTTATATTTTGCTGGCAGCGGCTATGTTACCGCTGTTGGGCCGCGTTTCAGCGTTTAAAGGGAAGAAAACGGCCTTCATGTATACGATGATGTACACCGCTTTGACGTTTTTTCCGATTTTGGCGATTATTTTTATTGATCGGCAATTCGGGACACCTATTCTTTCGTTTGACGGGGGAAGCCGCTGGCTGATTATGGCTCTGTCGTTTCTCGTGATCGTACTTTTGTCTTTCAGGTTGAAAGCTGCAGCCTTGTCCATATTGCCCCTGCTTTTAGCCGGAACGCATTTTTTGTTTCAGTATATGAAGTGGGATTCAGCTGGAGCTATGATGGCAGAGACTTATATTCCCTACATCGGGCTGCTGCTCGTCATGTTCATTGAGACAAAGCGTGCCAAAAATACGGCTCAATATGAATGAAATACGGAAGAGCATGATATTTTTTAAGGTAAAGACTCTTGCCTTTTGGCGATCACAATGTTTATGATCAGACATGAAAGGTGGCCGATATATGGATATGATGTGGGGCTATGTACTCGTCTTTATTTTGGCTGCGATTCCGTGGTTTGAAGTGATCGGTGTCGTGCCGCTAGCGATCGTTGCCGGGCTTAAACCGGTTCCGTCCGCTATTATCGCACTATTCGGAAATCTGTTAACTGTACTGCTGCTTATTTTTTTAATTGACAAAGTGAAGGCGTGGCTTGAAAGAAAACGCGGGGAGCGGGGAACGGAGACCGATAAGCTCTCAAAAAGGAAAAGCAGAGCGAAAAAAATATGGCTGACCTACGGCATCCCTGGCCTTTCTTTCGTAGGACCTTTCTTTATCGGCTCCCACTTAACCGCGTTTATGTGCATGGGCTTCGGGGCCAAGCACAGGCAAACGGCGCTGTGGATGACGGGGAGTCTCACGGTATGGACAGCGGTGTCGGCTGTCGCTGCCTACTACGGTTTCAGTTTCCTCGCTCCTGAAAATGAAGGGCTGCTGAAAAATATCTTTAAACAAGAGGAGTGAAGTTATGCCGTTTTTAAAGGATTTATCTCCAGTTGAAGAGATGGCGCCGACAGTCGGGGTGCTTTTTTCGGCGGTCAATGAAAACATCGAACGGCTGAAATCAATCGTCTCCGGCATCAGCCGGGAGGAGCTGGAATATAAAGGGGAGCATGGCGACAAAAACAGCATCGCCCAGCTGATCTATCATTTAATCAATGTCGATATTCGCTGGGTATACAGGCTGAAGGGAAGCGAATTTCCCAGAGAGCTGGAAGAGAAATACGGGCCGATGACAGATGAAAACGGACGTTTGCCTGAGGTAAAAGGCTTACCCTTATCCGTGTTAATCGAGTGGTATGACGAGGTGCTGGAGATGTTGAAACGCACCGTTAAAGGCTTCTCGGAAACAGACTTGTTGAAGAAGGTTCCGTATGAGGGAGGGTTTTCGACCATCCGCTGGGGAATCTGGCATATGTCTGATCATAACCGCTATCACCAAGCGCATATCCAGGCCTGCTTAGGGGAGTACCGCAAGCAAAACAGTTGATTTTTTCGAATGATTTGGTATGATGCTAATTAGCAAACTTCATAGCGTTAAAGTTTTCTAGGGTTCCGCACATTCGGATGTGGTCTGGTCCGAGAGAAAACACATATGATTTGTTCATATGCACACGGAGGGATAAAAGCCCGGGAGTATCGTTTTCATCGATAACCCGGGTTTTTTCTTTTGCTGAAAATGAATTGGAGGGATTTTGATGAGATGGGGCAGTGTCATACTTGCAGCCTTGTTTGAAATTGGCTGGGTCATGGGGCTGAAACACGCTGATTCGGCTCTTGAATGGATCGGCACGGCGGCGGCCGTCGCGATGAGCTTTTATATACTGGTGAAGGCGGGAGAGAAGCTGCCGGTCGGAACCGTGTATGCCGTATTTACCGGTCTCGGCACAGCGGGAACGGTCGTCTGCGAAATCGTCTTGTTTCATGAGCCGGCAAATATCGCCAAGCTTGCTCTGATCGGTGTTTTGCTATGCGGCGTGATCGGCTTGAAGCTTGTAACAAATGAAGAGAAAGGGGAGGCGTCATAATGGAATGGATCTGCCTCATCGCCGCCGGTATACTGGAAATGCTCGGCGTGACGATGATGAACCAGTTTCATAAAGACAAGCGGCTGAGATGGATCTTATTGTTGATCATCGGTTTTGCCGCTTCGTTTTTCTTGCTATCCCTTGCGATGGAGACGCTGCCGATGGGAACGGCGTATGCAGTTTGGACAGGGATCGGCACGGTTGGAGGTGCGCTTGTCGGCATCCTGTTTTACGGAGAGCCGAAAGACGGAAAACGCATCTTTTTCATCGCGCTCATTTTGGGATCAGCCGTCGGACTGAAACTGATAAGCTAGAGTCCGGCCCGTGCACTTTATGGCAAATGGGCGTCCGTAAATTGATTTTTCAATAAACTCCAGTATAATGAAAAGATAGTTTACGAATTACAAGCAAAGAGGGTTTTACGAAAATGAATGCATATATGAAACAGCAGTTATCGCAATATCAGGAAATCAATAACGATAAGGCCCGCCTTCTGGTCAGCTGTCCGGATCAGCCTGGAATCGTCGCCGCCGTTTCTTCCTTTTTATTTGAAAATGGCGCGAATATTATTGAATCGAGCCAGTATACGACAGACCCTGAAGGAGGCCGGTTCTTTCTGCGGATTGAGTTTGAAGCCGAAGGCATCCGCAAAAAGATCGAACAGATGAAAGCGACATTCGCCACTGTGGCGGAGTCCTTCCAAATGACGTGGAGCATGAATTTGGCGAGCGAGCTGAAACGCGTCGCTATCTTCGTTTCAAAAGAGCTTCACTGCCTGCATGAACTGCTGTGGGAGTGGCAGAGCGGCAATTTGATGGCGGAAATTGCAGCGGTTATCAGCAATCATGAAGATGCAAGAGAAACCGTTGAATCGCTGAATATTCCGTTCCTTTACATGAAAGCGAACAAAGACATCCGTGAAGAAGTGGAAAAACAGCAGCTGAAATGGCTTGAAGAGTATCGTGCGGATGTCATCGTTCTCGCCCGCTACATGCAGATTTTAACGCCTGATTTTGTCTCGGCTCATCCGAACAAAATCATTAATATTCACCACTCATTCCTGCCGGCTTTTATCGGAGCGAATCCGTATAAACGGGCATATGAAAGAGGCGTTAAACTGATCGGAGCAACATCGCATTATGTGACAAACGAATTGGATGAAGGACCGATCATCGAACAGGATATCGAACGGGTCGACCACAGAGACAATGTGGAAGCATTGAAAAACATCGGCCGCACGATTGAGAGAAGCGTTTTGGCAAGAGCGGTCAAATGGCACTTGGAAGACCGGATTATCGTGTATGGAAACAAGACGATCGTCTTTAATTAAATTGTTTGATCTCCCTCTTGACAGAGGCGTTTTTCCTAGGCATAATAATAAAAAATCACGAGCGTTGAAGAGGGCCAGTAAGCAGTTCTTTCTGTGAAAGAGAGTGAAATGGCATGCTGAAACATTTCACCACATGAAACCTGCTGAACCTGCCTCGGAGTCTCAGGGGGAAAACCTGGGCGCATACCCTGGCGTTAAAGGGGAAAGAGGAGTGCGCTTTTTTCTCGCGCATTCAATGAAGGTGGTACCGCGGAAAGCTCTTTTCGTCCTTTTTATTTGGACGAAAAGGGCTTTTTTTTGGCTTCTGCCAGATCATCTCGGAGGGAAAAAACGTGAAAAAACAACGGATTGTCATTAAAATCGGAAGCAGTTCATTAACCAATTCGAAAGGCAGCATCGATGAGGCGAAGATCAATGACCATGTTCGGGCGATAGCTGCTCTGAAAAAAGAAGGCCATGAAGTCATCTTCATTTCGTCGGGGGCTGTCGCTGCGGGATTTTTACAGCTCGGCTATCCCGCGAGGCCTGTCACGCTAAAGGGGAAACAGGCTGCAGCGGCCGTCGGCCAGAGCTTGTTAATGCAGACATACATCAAGCATTTTGCAGACCGCGATATCAAGCCTGCGCAAATTTTATTGACAAGAAACGATTTTGCCAAACGGGAACGGTATCGAAATGCATATGCGACCATTATGGAACTGATTGAACGGGGGCTTGTCCCGATTATTAATGAAAATGATTCGGTATCTGTTGAAGAATTGACGTTTGGGGACAATGACATGCTATCCGCCCTGGTGAGCGGACTGATTCATGCCGACAAACTCATCATTTTAACGGATATTAACGGCCTCTATGATTCGAATCCGAATGAACATCCTGATGCCCGCCGTTTTGATTACATTCCCGAAATTACGGACGAACTTTTGGGCTGCGCCGCATCCGCCGGTTCAAAAGTCGGGACGGGCGGAATGAAGTCGAAGCTTTTGGCGGCAAAAACCGCTCTTTCACTCGGCGTCAATGTTTTCATAGGCGCCGGAGAGGGAGATGATAAGCTGATTCAGATTTTAAAAGGAAACGGGGACGGCACCTATATCGGCCAATCCGACCTGTCTTCCGTCAACAATCATAGACAGTGGATCGCTTTTCACTCTCCTGTCTCAGGGAAGATTACCGTTGATGAGGGGGCTGAGCTGGCGATTATCGAAAATGGCGGCAGCTTGCTGCCGGCCGGCGTAACAGCAATATCCGGGAATTTTCCGAAAGGGGCGGTTGTCGAAGTTTACGGACCGAACGGCTTGGCCGGAAAAGGCCAAACGCTGTACTCCGCAGCAGAGCTTGAAGAGGTGAAAGGGAAACGAAGCGATGAGTTCCATCATGAAGAAGGGATAGAAGTCATCCATCGAAATGATTGGGTAAGTATTAAAGAATAAGGGGATGAAAGAATGAGCGAAGTGATTGAAAAAGCAAAAAAGGCTAAAGTCGCAAAAGAAGAACTGGTTCATCAGCCGACTGCAAAGAAAAATGAGGCGCTTTCCTTCATCGCCGAGGCGCTCCGCTTTAAACAAGATGAGATATTGGCAGAAAACGAGAAAGATATCGTTCGCGGCAAAGAAAAAGGCTTTTCACCTGCGCTGCTTGACCGCCTTGCCTTAACGCCGGAGAGACTGAATGATATGGCAGACGCCGTCATGCTGCTCATCAAGCTTGAAGATCCTGTGGGGGAAACGATTGAAACGATCCGCAAAGACAACGGGCTTTTCATTGAAAATGTCAGGGTTCCGCTCGGAGTCGTCGGCATGATCTACGAGGCCCGGCCGAATGTAACGGTCGACGCCGCGACCCTTTGTTTGAAAACGGGAAATGCCGTCATCCTGCGGGGCAGTTCATCAGCCATCAACAGCAATCAAGCGCTCGTCCGCGTGATCAGAGAAGCGCTCGAACAATCTGCGCTTCCGCAGGATGCCGTTCAGCTCATTGAAGATACAAGCAGGGAAGCGGCAAAACAGCTGTTCACTTTAAACGACGGCTTGGATGTCCTGATTCCGCGAGGAGGGAAAGACCTCATTGATATGGTGGTGCGGGAATCCACAGTGCCTGTCCTTGAAACAGGCGCGGGAAACTGTCACATATTCATTGATGAATCGGCTCGGTCCGACATGGCCGAGCAGGTTGTAATCAATGCCAAAACGCAGCGTCCTTCTGTCTGCAATGCGATTGAAACGGTGCTTATCCATAAAGACTGGGCGAAGAAGCATACGACAGCGCTGCTTCAAAAGCTTGAAGAAGCAGGCGTTGAAATCAGGGGAGACGAAGCTGTATGTGCGCTGCTGCCATCTGCGGTTCCTGCTCGCGAGACCGACTGGGAAACCGAGTTTCTTGCGCCGGTTGTCAGCATCAAAATTGTCGCCGGAATCGATGAAGCCATCCGGCACATCAGGCAGTACGGCACGCGTCATTCGGAAGCGATTCTGACTGAAAATCAGGAAAACGCCCGGTTTTTCTTAACGTCTGTTGACGCTGCAGCGGTTTACCACAATGCTTCCACGCGTTTTACGGACGGCTTTGAATTCGGCTATGGCGCCGAAATCGGCATCAGCACGCAAAAGCTTCATGCAAGGGGGCCGATGGGCCTTAAAGCGCTGACTTCTTCTAAATATATCATTAAAGGAAACGGGCAAATCCGGATATGAAAGTGAAACATCCTGTCTTGACATGCAGACAGGATGTTTTTTTGTTGCGTTTTCGTATTTAATTTTATAAAATTTAATTGTGCACAATATAAATTAAAGGAGACGATAAATCATGAAACCGCTATTTACCTCGCAAGCTACTGCCAAAGGCGGCAGAGACGGACAAGTCACCTCATCTGACCGCGTCCTTGAACTGGAGCTGGCCATGCCGGGAACGCCAAAAGCCAAGAAGAACGAAAATGCCACCAATCCGGAGCAGCTGTTTGCTGCCGGATATGCGGCATGCTTTGACAGTGCATTGCAATTGACCGCCCAAAAAGCGCGTCTTCGAATGGAGACAGAGGTGACGGCAAACGTCAGCCTTCTGAAAGATGAAGCAGATGAAGGCTATAAGCTCAGTGTCACGCTGCAAGTAAAAGGAACCGGCGTTGAACAGTCGGAGCTCGAAAAACTCGTTCACCAAGCTCATACCGTTTGTCCGTATTCAAAAGCGATTTCCGGAAATGTTGATGTCAGCCTTGAAGTCATTTCTTAAAAAAAAAGGCGCCTTCATATCGAAGGCGCCTTTTTGCTGTCTTTACAGCGCATCTGTGTTTTTCGTCAATGAAGCCAGAAGGGATTCAAGCGTTTGTTTCAAGTTCTTCAGTTCGCCAGCCGACAGATCGGTCTGGGCGATCATGTGTTGCGGAATGCTGCTCGCTTTTTCCTGAAGTGCCTGGCCGCCTGCTGTCAGTCTGACGACCACAGACCGTTCATCTTCAGGTGACCGCTCCCTTGTTAAAAGCCCGTGCTGCTCCATCCTCTTCAGCATCGGCGTCAGTGTGCCGGAATCGAGATAAAGGAGCTTGCCCATTGTTTTGACGTTTAATTCCCCGTGCTCCCATAATAAAAGGAGTGCGAGGTACTGCGGATACGTAATATTGAGTTTATCAAGCAGCGGCTTGTAAAGCTTCGTCATTTCACGCGAACTGGCATAAAGGAGAAAACAAAGCTGTCTGTCAAGCCTCATATGTTCAAATTCGTTTGTCATCGTTTCACCAACTCTTTTTTATGTTCCTTTTTATTGTATAAGATTTTTCGTTTTTTTCCCATTGTTCTGCAGAAAACCCGAAAAAACAAAAACGGATGTTTAAAAAACTCATTTTGTGAAATATAAAGAGTAGAGGAAAAAAACGTAAGGAGGAATCAGGATGACTGCATTATTTACAGCAAAAGTCACGGCAAAAGGCGGAAGATCAGGACATGTCACATCAGATGACGGGGTTTTGGATCACAACATTGTCATGCCAAATGAAAAAAAAGAAGGCGAATCAGGGACAAATCCTGAACAGCTCTTTGCGGCGGGATACGCGGCGTGCTTCGGCGGCGCATTGGAGCATGTCGCAAAACAAAAAGGCATTAACATCGATTCTGAGGTTGAGGGCCATGTGAGCTTGCTGAAGGATGAGAGTGACGGCGGTTTTAAAATCGGCGTCAAGCTGATCGTCACCTCAGGCGGGGTAGACAAAGAAAAAGCGAAAGAGCTGGTCGAAGCCGCTCATGACTTTTGCCCTTATTCAAAAGCGACGAGAGGAAATATCGACGTCAGCCTTGAAGTAAAATAAACAAACGGGAAAGATGAAAACGAGAAAGCAAACAAAGCTTGTTTGCTTTCTTTTTTAGAAAGGAGCAGCAAATGGCATATCTTAAAAAAGCGCTTGTATTCGCCGTGCTCTCTGCCGCCTTCGTCCTTGTAGGATGCGGAACCGGAGCGAAGGAGAACAACGGAAATCAACCCTCGGCTGATACGGCCAAACAGAAAGCGCCTGATTTGAAAACATATTCTCTTGACAAAAATATCCGGTCTGAAGAAGATTTTGATTTGATAGGCAAGTATGTTCATGCCGAAGACGACCAAATCACGCTCGAAATAAAGGATAAGGAACTGATTGTCCCGAAAAGCAGCCGTTTTCACAGCGAAGAAGACCATGATGACTTAATCGGGAAGCTTGTGAAGGTAGAGGTGGACGGAAAAACGCAAAAAGCCGAAGAAGCTGAGCTCATGCCGCAGTCAAAAGCCGACCAAAACGGCGTATATGAACAGGAGAATGACGGCAGCCGAAAAATCATTGCCGCGTTTGTCAGCGAATCGGAACAAAACATTACAATCAAAACAAAAGCAGGGGAAAAAACTTATCAGAAAACAGCCGATTTTGAGAGGGATGTCGCCGAAGCACCTGAAAAACTGAAAGGGAAAATCGTCAGGCTTGAAATTGAAAAGGATGGAAAGGCGGAAAGCCTTGATTTGGAATCTGAAGATCAAAAGCTTGAATGGTATGAGCCGTCAGCTTCAAAATGAAAAAGCTTCCTTCATCAGGAAGCTTTCTTTATTTTAATATTCCACTTTTTGATCGGTCGTTTCCCACGTGAGAAAGGGTTCAAGCTTTGCTTGAAGGTCCATTTTATAAAAAGGAATTGTCCGTTCGCTTTGCGTTTTTGTGATTTCTTCATAAATAAAAGAATCGTCAAAACCGGCCGATGCGGCATCTGAATGCTGAGCGGCGAAGTAAACTTCCTTCGGTCTTGCCCAGTAGATGGCTCCCAGGCACATTGGGCACGGTTCACAGCTTGTATAAAGAATGCAGTCGTTCAGCTGATAATCGCCAAGTGCTTCACAGGCGAGCCGAATAGCCGTTACCTCAGCATGCGCGGTCGGATCATTGCTTGTTGTGACATTGTTTTTTCCCTCGGCAATAATTTGGCCGTCTTTGACAATCACAGCGCCAAAAGGTCCGCCCGTGCCGCTTTTCACGCTCTCCACCGCAAGGTCGATTGCGCGCTGCAAAAATGCTTCATGATTCATTTCTGTATCCTCCTTGGTTGTCTTGCCTTCTTATTATAGCTGATGAATCTTGTAAAATAAACGCGCATCAGAATATTCAGTATGTTTGATTTCGAACGGACCATCGCATACAATGAATGCTAGAATGATGAACGGAGGATGATGTTTTGCTTACATTGTATATTGCAAGACACGGTCAGACGGAATGGAATATTGAAAAAAGAATGCAAGGCTGGGAAGACTCCAATTTAACGGCTTTGGGGCTGGCAAATGCAAACGCCCTCGGCGAACGGCTGAAAGATGTTCAATTCCAAGCCGCATATTCCAGTCCAAGCGGCCGGGCTGTTGATTCTGCGCGGGCTATGCTGCAGAACCGCAGTGTTCCCTTTATAACAGACGACAGATTAAAAGAAATATCGATCGGCCGCTGGGAAGGAAAAACGTATGATGAGATCAAACAAAGCGATCCTGACTTGCTGGAAGCGTATTTTAATGCGCCTGAAACATACATGCCTGATGAAGGGGAGAGCTTTTACGATTTTGAAAGACGGGTCAGCCGGGTGTATGAATTCATTCTCCGCCGCCATCGGGAAGGCAATGTCCTCATTGTCAGCCATTCCGTGTTTATTTTGATGCTTTTGAATCTGTTAAAAAAGAGGCCGGTCAGTGAACTATGGAACTCCAGCTATGTTCATGACACAGCTCTTGCAGTTGTAGCAGTTTCTGATGATGGAAGGGTCACAATCGAAAGAGAAGGAGACGGGGAACATAGAGTAGAAGCAAAGAATGCCACCTGGTAGGCATGCCAAAAAGCCTGATTTCAACAATCAGGCTTTTAGCGTGTCGACAAACCCTTGCAGGCCTGCAAAGGCGGTGCTCACAGGATCGGCGGCAAACCATCCAGGCGTCCTGCCTGAACGCCGCTGTCATCATATCCTGTGAAAGTCCGCTCCGAGCCTCTTAGCCGGAATACATTTTGGCACTGAAGCTGTGGAGCGTGGCAGCGGAAATCGTTTTGTTTTTTGAAAGACAAACGGTTTTGACATCTGCCGCATCTGCTTCCGCTTTTTTTCCGAAAAGGAAGACCGTAAGAGAAAGAGGGCCTTTTGCGATTTGCTGATACGCCAGAAGGCAAAGGTTGTCGGCGATTGTGCGGCTGATCATGCGGCGTGCTGACCACAGCTGCTGCTGTCCTTCTTCATCTAACTGAATATATGCTGCGGCTCGTTTTTTCGTAAAGAGTCCTGACAGGCCGTTTTGTTTGATCTGCTTCATGAGAGCGAGCGGTTCAGACAGCGGCGGCGCGGTCAGTCTGTAGCTGTCAGGGGAACATTTTGCCGCAGCCAAAAAAGACATGATCGGCAGGTAGCCTGCCAGACGCCCGCCGCTCTGGAAGAGCTTCTCTGCAAGCATTTGATCGGTCTTTTTCATGCGGATTTCTGTAAAGTGCAGAAGATGCTGCAAATCATCGAGCGTGTGTAAAAATCCATTGAGTTCATGTTCCATTTCGGATTGCGCCTGATCGATCCCGTAGGTCCTTGCTGTTTTCACGCTGGAGAAAAGAACATGAAAATGGCGGTTCAAAAGGTTTATTAAATCGCTGATTCGCTGGTGGGAATAGCGAAATTGGCGGGCGAGCGCGTGCAGATCATTGATGTTCAGCCGGATCGTCATGTCAGCTCCTCGGCTTTCAGCTGAAGCCGCTCAATTTCTTCGGACGCCTGCTCCTTAATGGCCCTCAGCCTGTCATACACGCGCGATTCCGCCCGGTCAAGATCGTCCAAAAGTGCGTCATACATTTCGCGCGCCTGTCCGCGCCATCCGTTGATATACATTTGGTGTGCTTTTAAAATAGAAGAACTTTCCTGCCTCAGCTCATCAATGGCGGCAGTCACTTCTTTTACGTATAGCTGAAGAGAGTGAATGTCTTCCTGATATATTTTTCGTTTGATTTTTCGTTCTAACGCTATTCCATCGTCAATCACTACATATTTTCCTTCCCTTCCATCATCTACTACAAATATGTTAAAAGAAAAGGATACGGAAGGAAATCGTACGAATGAATCAAAAGTCTTAATGATTTTTGGGCGGACGTACCTTATATAACGGTTCTTTCGGCCTAAAAAGGGCTGAGGACATGAAAAGAGCCGCCCGTGTGAACAGGCGGCGTTTGTGTTGGATTTTTTGTGGAATTAAACAGTCTGAGCGAGTTTGCCTCTTGCTTGTTTGGCTGCTTCAACCATATGTTTAAGCGCTGCGATCGTTTCTTCAGGCTGTCTCGTTTTTAAACCGCAGTCAGGGTTTACCCAGAAGCGGTCAGCCGGGCAGACTTTCAGCGCATCTTCTATAATCGTGAGCATTTCATCGCTGGAAGGGACGCGGGGACTGTGAATATCATAGACGCCAAGCCCGAGTCCTTTCAGGTAAGGATGCTGTTCCAGATAATCAAGGAATCCGCCGTGGCTTCTGCTGTGCTCGATCGTAATGACGTCTGCGTCAAGATCTTCGATCGTGTCTACAATATCTTCAAAGTTGCTGTAGCACATATGCGTATGGATTTGCGTCGTATCTTCTACTGATGAAGTGGACAGTCTGAACGCTTCGGCAGCCCATTTAAGGTACTCGTCCCAATCCCGTTCTTTAAGCGGCAGGCCTTCTCTCAAGGCGGGTTCATCGACCTGGATGATTTGAATGCCTGCTTTTTCGAGCGCTTCAACCTCTTTGCGGAGAGCTTGGGCGATTTGGAAGGCAATCTCTTTTCTCGGCAGATCATAGCGGGCAAAGGACCAGTTTAAAATGGTAACAGGACCTGTCAGCATGCCCTTGACTTTCTTCGAGGTCAAGGATTGGGCGTAAACTGTTTCTTTTACCGTCATCGGCTCTTTAAACTCGACATCTCCGTAGATGATCGGCGGACGGACGCAGCGGGAACCGTATGACTGAACCCAGGCGTATTTGGTAAAGGCGAATCCTCCGAGCTTTTCACCGAAATATTCAACCATGTCTGTCCGTTCGAATTCTCCGTGAACGAGAACGTCAAGTCCGAGGTCTTCCTGAATGTCAATCCATTTCTTTGTTTCTTTCTGAATAAATGCTTCATACTGCTCGTCAGACCATTCTTTTTTCCGCCATTTTTGCCGCGCGCTCCGCACTTCCGCCGTCTGCGGGAAGCTGCCGATCGTCGTTGTCGGCAATAGAGGAAGTCCGAGAGATTCATTTTGGATCCGCAGTCTTTCTTCAAAAGTTGTCGAGCGTTTAAAGTCTTCCTCGGTCAGCTTGTCTATTTCTTCGGCAAAGGCCGAATTTGTCGCTGCACCGTATTGTTTGAGAGCTTGAAGGTGCCCGTGCGCTTCATCGATTTCCGTTTGGATGGCCGCTTTTCCGGAAACAAGTCCGTTCTTCAGCAGTGTAAGCTCCAGAAGCTTTTCTTTTGCAAAAGATAAACCGTTCAAGAGATCATCGGCAAGCTGCTCGTCCGGGTGTTTTGCGACAGGGACGTGAAGCAGGCTGTTTGAAGGCTGAATCCAGACTTCGTCAACACCCGCACTCTGGATCAGCTCAAGCGTCAGGTCCAGGCGTTCTTCGAGATTGGCTTTCCAAATGTTGCGCCCGTCTAAAATACCGGCGGCAAGGACTTTGTCTTTAGGAAAACCGTGCGCTTTTAAATGCTCGTAGTTTTTCCCTTTATCATGAACAAAATCAAGACCAATCCCGGCGACAGGAAACGATATCAGCTCTTCATAAGCGTCAACCGAATCAAAGTAGGTTTGCAGAAGGATATTCACTCCAGGGACTTCCTCTGTAATCGTCTGATAGATTTCTTTGACTGCAGCCGCTTCTTCATGTGAAGCCGTCACTAGAGCGGGCTCGTCGATTTGCACCCATTTGCCGCCTTCCTGCTCAAGCTCTTTCAGAACTTGGATGTAAAGAGGCGTCATTTGGTTATAAATATCTTTAATATCTTGTTGTTCATAGCCTTTTGCAAGGGCTACGAAAGTGTAAAGGCCGAGTATGACGGGCTTCGTTTCTGTTCCCAATGCTGCTTTTGCTCTTTTATAATCTTCAAGCGGTTTGTTTCTCGTCACGCGGTATTGTGCGCCTTTTTCAAATTCAGGCACAATATAATGGTAGTTTGTGTTAAACCATTTTGTCATTTCACACGATACAGCATCTTTCGTGCCTCTCGCCATTGCGAAATAAGTATCTAACGGATCATTTACATCCTTGAATCTTTTTGGAATCCAGTTGAACATCACCGCCGTGTCAAGAACGTGGTCGTACAGGGTAAAGTCGGAAACCGGTATGATATCGATTTGCTGATCAAGCTGGGTCTGGAGGGCTGCTAAAAATTGTTCGTCCATTTCTTTTAAAAAGGTCTCACGGTCTGTGTTTCCTTTCCAATAAGCCTCAAGCGATTTTTTCCATTCTCTGTTCAAGCCGATTCTTGGAAATCCCAAGCTACTCGTTTTTACATTTGTCATTCTGGTCTCCTCCTTTAGTGTTCAATAAAAAAAGACACTCACACTTCGGACAATGAGAAGGTGAGTGCCTGAAAACAGCATTTTGCGAACGAGAAATAAACGTAGCGATTGTTACGTCAACTCGAACACCTCCTATCGACCGTAGGTTGATGGTGCGTCAGAACAGGCAGGTCTCCTGGCTCATGAATCGACGGTTATTTCCCCCTTCCCGTATAGAAACAGTGGGTTTTATGAAATAACCTCCTCATTCACAGTGGCGGGACCGCGTCGGATTTTCACCAAACTTCCCTTTTAAAATCTAACCTCGTTAGATTACCATGTTCCCGGCGATGAAATTGTTTAGTAGATTATATACCGTCACGATCTTTTAGTCAAAATAATTTTTGAATTCTTGCAATTAAAAAGATTCAGCCTTATCAATAGCCATGAAAAAGGCCGCCGACATTGTCGGCAGCCTCCTTAGGCTGTTAAAGGGAAAGAAGTTTTGCTTCGCCGGCTTTTTCCGCCAGTACCTCCGGCGCCGACAAATATAAGAATCCGTTGCCGATCAGCGCTTTTGAGTAATCAAGAGGAAGCGTGCGGCGGATTAACTGAGCATACAGTTCCGGTTCTGTCAGCTTCCGTTTAAACGCCTCTTCTTCAGCTGACTTGATGAGAGCGAGCGCGCCGCTGACGTGCGGTGTGGCCATCGATGTTCCCGTCAGCTTTCCATATTGATGATCGGGCAATGTAGAGAGGATTTCTTCTCCTGGTGCAACGAGGTCAATTTCTTTGTTCGCATTTGAGAATTCGGAAGACTCCCGCGTCAATGACACAGACCCGACAGCGATGACTTCGTTGTATGCAGCAGGGTATGAGTACTCCTCTGTACGGTCATTGCCGTCGCCTTCGTTTCCGGCGGCGCAGACGACGAGCACTCCGTTTTTCACGGCGTTTGTCACCGCTTCTTTCAATTCCGGAACGTCGGCAGGTCCGCCGAGCGACATTGAAATGATATCGGCTTTTTGTTCGACGGCGTAGTTGATCCCGTTGATGATCCATTCATAATCGCCGCTGCCGTCTTCACCGCCGAGCACCTTGACGATTAATAGGTTCGCTTCAGGTGCCACGCCGGAGATGCCGCCGTTTTGATCGTTTGCGGCAATCGTACCCGCCACATGGGTGCCATGTCCATTATAATCATGAAATTGATCTTCTTTTCCATTGTCATCATCAGTAAAGTTTCTGCCTCCGATGATTCGGTCTGCCAAATCGGGATGGGTTGCGTCACAGCCTGTATCAAGCACTGCGACAGTGATATCTTTTCCTTTAAAACCTTGTGACCACAGCTCCGGTGCCTTAATCGCATCGATTCCTTCCGGCAATTCGTTCACGTCCATCAGCTTTGTGTCAGTGACATAAGGAATTAATCGCATTTGCATTTCAAAGCCCTCCCTGTTATATGCTGCTTTAGATGGGTTACAAGGTGCGTGATTTTATTGTAAAACATTCACTTTGTTAAAAAAAGGTTCATTTGTATGAATTTTATGAAAAGTTAAAAAATATAGATAATAGAGGAGAAAAGTCGAATAACTGCGAACAATGCTGGAATTGTAAGCGAAAAGACCTGTGAAATCGGCGAAAGGGCGAGAGAATCACTATATATATGAGATTTCGCTTCATCATATTATCCCGGCAAAAGGATATCCTATTATAAAAAGGAGTTGATACAGGGTGAAAGAACAAGAAAACGAAAAAAGAGACGAATTGTCAATCGAGCAGGCGGAGTTTGTGCCGCATCCAAAATATGAAGGAGAATACGCGCTTTTGCTGCACGAAAACTATCACCTGCTGTCAAAGGACGACCTTGAACAGGATAGCGAAAAGTAAGAACGGAGCTCGGCATCTCGGCGAAAGAGCTGGTTTAATTTTGACGAAAAAGGGAATCAACCATAATAGAGAGCATTAAGTTTGCTTTTCTTATTGACAGTTATCCTTTTTTTCTGTAATCTCATTGTGTCCGGTAAATACAGCTCTTCGTTAGGTGAGGCTCCTGTATGGAGATACGCTGCTGCCCAAAAATGTCCAAAGACGCCAATGGGTCAACAGAAATCATCGATCTAAGGTGATTTTTAATGCAGCTGGCATGCTGCCTATGCCATACAGTGCTAAAGCTCTACGATGGAAGGCGTTAGGGTTTTATTTTGTATGGCTTTTAACACCTTCATTTCAATGAAATAGGTGTTTTTTTATTTTTTGAGGAAAGTGAACTTTCCGTATTAAACAAGGAGGTGGAAGTATGGATTCTCCCCATTCGAGGCGGTTTAATCATACGAGAAATATTTTACAGCATCACACATTGATTGATGAGGAGATCCTTATACTTCACCCCTTTTGCTATGGTGATATAAGGATCTCCTGAAAAGGGAGGTACAGATTGCCATGGTAAAAAACATGACATATGATGAACTGATTTTACGCATTATTATTTTACTGAGAGACGGAAAACGAAAAGAGTTTCAAAACGTTTTAGAGGAACTGCAGCCTTATGATATGGCGATTCTGTTTAAGGAAATGCCCGAAAAGCACCGCGGCCGGTATCTGTCTTTTTTAACGGTTGAAGACATTACCGATCTCATGGGCGAACTGGACAGAGAAGAGCAGCTTGTCGTTCTGAACAAGGTCGGCAAGGAAAAGGCGATCCATGTGATGAATAAAATGGACAACGACGACCTTGCCGCGCTCTTCGAGGAAATGGACTCAGAGCTGAAAGACCAGCTTCTTTCCAGTATGGAAGCGGAAGAATCTGAAGCGGTCCGCGTTCTGATGAACTACCCGCCTGAAACAGCGGGAAGAATCATGACAAACCGCTATGTCTGGATTCCGCAGCATTACACGGTAAAAGAAGCGGTTGTCAAGCTGAAAAGCTTTGCGGAAATCGCGGAGTCGATCAACTATTTATACGTTATCAATGAACAAAAGCAGCTTGTCGGGGTTATCTCATACCGGGATCTCATTTTGGCAGAACCCGATGAGAAGGTTCAGGAATTAATGTTTACAAGGGTCATCTCGGCGGACGCTCTTCAAGATCAGGAAGAAGTCGCAAGGCTCATTGAGCGGTACGACTTTCTGGCGATTCCCGTTGTAGAAAAAAACCATGAGCTTGTCGGGATCGTAACGGTCGATGACATTATTGACATCGTCATCCAAGAAGCGAATGAAGACTACGAAAAATTTGCTGCATCAGGTAAAGCAATCACGTTTGATACAAAATCGTATGTCGCTGCATATCGACGTCTGCCGTGGCTGATCTTGCTTCTGTTCATCGGTTTGATCTCAGGCAGCATCATGAGCTATTTTGAAGACACACTGCAGCAGGTTGTCGCATTGGCCTTTTTTATGCCGATGATCGCAGGAATGACGGGTAACACCGGGACGCAGTCTCTCGCTGTCGTCATCAGAGGGCTGTCAAAAGAAGAACTCAATAAAAAAACGATTTTCCGCTTGATTTTCCGGGAGCTCAAGGCCGGCATTATTATCGGCGTTGTTTGTGCGGTCGTGATTACAGGAATCGCGATTGTATGGCAGGGGAATCTGCTGCTCGGATTTGTGGTAGGGACTTCGCTCTTTGCCACACTGATCATCGGAACGATGGCGGGAACGATCGTCCCGATCATCCTTCACAAGTGCAACGTCGACCCTGCGATTGCATCGGGTCCGCTGATCACAACTTTAAATGACATTTTGTCACTGCTGATCTACTTCGGTATTGCAACTGCATTCATTCATTCACTGTAAGACAGCAGCCCTCCTTTTTTAGGGAGGGTTTTTTGCTTGCCAGAATCCGTAAAAGCCTATATATTTTAGGCAGAGATCAGGGGGGATTGGTATGAGAAGATTTGCAGCTGTGCTGATTTGTTTAGCCGTTGCAATGATTGCTGCCGGCTGTCAGAATGAAGATGAAGGAAAAGACAGGCGGCTCGTCGCAGTCGAGGGTATGCTTGAGGCGATATTGAACGATGATGTGTCAAAGATGAAGCGGTTGTACGTGGAGGGCGCAACCCCCTCTCCGGAAACAATCCTGGAAAACAAACAGAAATGGGGAATTTCCGGGCTTCGTGCTGATGATTTTCAAATTTCTGAAGCGAGCATCCATGTGTTTCATGCCGCTTACAAGATGGAAAATACCGGTCAGCCCGGAACGATCGCGTTTCGGATACGCAATGATCCAGATAAAGGCGTTATGATTGATTTCATCGGATACATAAAGGAAACGAAACAGCAGGAAAACAGGTGACGAATCATCCGGAGGGTATGATTCGTTTTTTTAGCGGTTTTTGTATTTAAAATGAGCGTTAAGCTGTCCTTCGAGCATTTTCTTTCTGAGCTGCTGGTCGTTTTTCAGTCTCTGTTCTTTTTTGCGCATATCTTTGAGGATTTCTGCCGTCTGAACACCGTCTTCCCGCTTGTTTGCGATTTCCATCAGCCGTTCGACGTCAGCAAAGGAATACTTGCGCGTGCCTCTTGAAGAGCGCTGCGGATAGATCAGCTTGCGTTCTTCATAATAGCGGATCTGCCTGACCGACAAACCCGTCAGCTCGCTGACAATGCCAATAGAAATCACTTTTTTATCTTTATAAGAAAGATCTTCGACTGTCATTTTCCCACCCCTAAGATGACTTTTTTTGTATTATATAAGAAAACGCGCGAAAAAACCTGACGTTTGTTAGAAAATCTAACATTGTTGAAAAACTTTTAAAAAAATCGCGGAAGAAAAGTTTACAGGAACCATGCAAGGGGTAAAAGTGTTTTGTATGCTGTAGATACAGACTGATGAGGGGGAATCATTGGATGAAGGAACACAAAGCGGTCTCACTCGCCAAAGAAATCGTTGCTTTAGACATTAAAAGAGACGAATTGCTCGAGACATTAATGAATCTTGCCGGAAAGGATGCGTTTCCGCTGCTGAGGGCGGTGCAGAACGGCATTTATCAAAAGTCCTCTTAAATCCGGAAGCGGGAGTGAAAGCAAACTTTACACGGCCTTAAAGCCTGGTTAATAAATAAGGTCTATTCTTATATTACAACACACGAAAATGAAAGGAGAAGATCATGAGCAGGTTGTTAAAAAACGCTTTGGAAAAGGAAAGAAACCATTACTCAAAAAAACTGAGCTCACTCGGTGAGTATAATCAGGATGTTTTGCAGAGGATGACGATTACGGAGCTCAGAAAAGAATATTTTTATTTTTTCCGGAAAAATAAAGCCCGTGTTCAAAATCGGCCATTTTGAAAAAACGGGCTTCTTTTTAATATCTTAAAAAAAATAAGCAGGAGTTTTCTTTCGAATAACGAAAATATATACTTATAGAATATGGGAAAAGCATGACCCTTTCTTTTTCTACATTTGTAAGGGTTTTCATTTCCCGGGTTCATTTTAAGAAAATAGTATAAGAGGTAGATGATATGAGACTTTCGTTTAATGAGGAAGAAGTTCACCGTGCTATGTCGCTGTACAAGGTTTTTGCCAGGGCTTTTAAAAGCGTTTCAGAACATAGTATTCGGGACAGCAAGGAACACGGCTTTAATCCTACAGAATTTGCTGTATTGGAGCTTTTGTATACGAGGGGAGCCCAAAAGCTGCAGCAAATCGGCTCGAGGCTGCTCCTTGTAAGCGGAAACGTAACCTATGTGATCGACAAATTGGAAAAAAACGGTTTCATCAAACGAGAGCAGGACCCGAAAGATAAACGGTCTGTCTATGCGAATTTGACAGAGAAGGGAAAGGCATATCTCGATGAGATTTATCCGATCCACTCCCTGAGAATTGCGCGGGCTTTTTCAGGCTTGACAAAAGAGGAACAGGAGCAGCTGATGGCCCTTTTAAAAAAAGCCGGAATCCACAGCCAGCACCTATTGTTTCGCTGAAAAAGTCAATTTTCCGAACGGTCAATTTCTTTTAAGTGATCGAGAATAGCTTTGATCTGTTTGTCTTGGGGCTGTCTGAAGAAGCTTTCGAAAGGGCATCCGAGCTCCTTTGTGCGTTTGATGACAGCCTCCATCGTAAAATTTGAGGGTGCCAAGTCTGAATGGACTTCATCCCAAAACAGTGGTGCGGCCACTGTGCCAATCTCATTGCCTCTTGTGGAATACGGGCAGATGATCGTTTTTCCCGGAGCGTGCTGCACATAATCAATATAGAGTTTTCCGCCCCTGTTTTTAATCAGGCGTTCGGTTGTGAACAGATCGGGAAAAAGTGAGACGCAATAAGAAGCCGCAAAGCTTGTGAAAAGGCGGGTTTCTTCATAAGTAAAGGCGTTTTTTGAAATCGGAATATAGATTTGTATCCCTTTATTTCCCGACAGCTTTGGAAAAGACAAGAGGCCAAGCTGTTCAAATAAACGGTGCAATTCATTCGCGGCTCTGACGGCCAGTGGAAACTCCGACCTTGAAGGCGGATCGAGATCGAAAACGATTTCGGTCGGACGGGTCGTATCCGCTGTTTGAAAAGGGATATGGAACTCCAGCGCAAGCTGATTGGCAAGCCACAGCAGAACTGAATAATCGCTGCAGATGATATGCTCGTGCTCGTCATCCCGAATGGTCGTGATAAATTCGGGTGCGTAGTCGGGCTTGTTTTTTTGAAAAAAAGATTCTCCGCCGGAACCGTGCGGATAACGGATAACGGTAAGCGCCCGATTGTCGAGAAACGGAAGCAGAAAATCGCCGATTTCATTCAGATATCCGATGTAATCCGCTTTTGTTTTATTGCTTTTAGGAAAGATGACTTTATCAAGGCTTGTCAGCTGCAAATCGGGGTGGACGTTTCTTGAATGAAGCAGCAGGCGCTTGTAAGTACAATCTTCCCAAGCCATGTCAAATTCAAAAGAAACAAACGACACCTCGCGCAATGTCCCGTAATGAATCGTTAAATAATGGACCGTCATGCAAATCGACGGATCTATGGTATATTCGCCGGGCTTTGTTTCGGTTCCGTACTGCTTGACGATTGAAAGAATGGCGTTTCTTTCCTGTTCTCCGAGTCCGTGGGAAACCGAACCGACTTCTTTGATTTGACCGCGGTCATAGACGGCGATTGTCAAATAACGGTTTGCCATGTTGTAGCCTGTCATAAATACAGCTGCTTTTTTGTAGTTTTTGAGCTTGAGCCATTCGGCTGTTTTTTTATTTTCAGCCCAGCGGCTGTCTTTTTTCTTCGCAACAATTCCCTCGCCGTCAAACCTTTTAACAGCATTCCATAGAGCATGGAAATCTGAAGTGTCAGGGATGTATTGAATTCGTGCGTGAGCCATCGGATCGGGAGCCATCGGCAAGCCGAGTTCTTTCATCAGGTCGGAAAGCACGCGTTTTCGTTCGGTATAGGGGAGTGAGGTTAAACTTTCTCCTTTAAAGACCAGTAAATCAAAAGCGAGGTACTGACACGGTTTCTTCGCGGCAGCTTGTTCAATCAACTCGGCCTTTTTGCTTAACCCTCTTTTTTGGACGTATTCAAACCGGGAACGAAAACGGTTTGTCAACGACACAATTTCCCCGTCAATCATGATCGGCAAGTGTTCTTTGAGATTTTCGATCATGCTTTTTGCAAATTCCGTAATTTCCGGAAATGTGTTTTCGAGCGGCTGCGCGTTTCTGCTGATGAGCGAAACGTCGCCGGCCGCAGAAATTTTTAAAAGCCCCCGATACCCGTCATACTTGGCTTCATACCGCCAATTGCCGCCTGAAGGAGCGGATGTGGTCAACACGGGCTGCATCGTAATTCCCATTTTTTATTTTGCCTCTGAAGCTTTTTTGCGCGACGTTTTTTTCTTTTTTTCCCCGGTTCCTTTTGCAACAGGCGTTTTTGCCGCTTCCCGGTCAGGCGCTTTTGTCCGTTCGATGCTGGCTTGGAGAGCGCTCACGAGATCGATGACATCCTCGCGCGGAGCGGCGGCTCCGGCATTTGGTGTGACACCCTCATTATGATCGATTTTCTCTTTGATTTTATCCATCAGCGCAAGTCTGTACGTATCTTCATATTGTTCAGGCGCAAATGTCGTCGTCAGCTCGTCTATTAGTGAAATCGCGGTTTGCAGCTCTTTTTCGTTGACCGCGGTTTCCTCCGGAACACCGGGTACGTGGGCCGCGTTTCGGACTTCATCAGGGTAGTGGATAGACTCCATTAAAATGCAGTTCTCGTAGACGCGAAGAATGGCGAGCTGTTTTTTGGAGCGGATGGTCATATGGGCGATTCCGATCTTTTCTGTTTTTCTGAGCGCTTCGCGCAAAAGTGAGTACGCTTTTACACCGTTATCTCCCGGTCCGACGAAATATGAACGGTTGAAATAGATGGGGTCGATTTCCTTTAGCTGGACAAAATCAACAATTTCGACAGCTTTGTCTTCCTGCTCTTCTTTGAGCTGTTTCAGCTCATCGTCCGATAAGACGACGTATTTGCCTTTAACATATTCGTAGCCTTTGACGATGTCGTCGGGCGCGATTTCCTGGTGGCAGTTTGTGCACTTTTTCTCATACTGAATCGGGGCGCGGCATTCTTTATGAAGCGACCTTAATTTAATATCCTTATCCTCTGTCGCTGCGAACAGTTTAATGGGGATATTGACAAGGCCGAAGCTGATTGAGCCTTTCCACATCGTATGCATCGGTTCGGTTCAACTCCTTTTCTTTTATTGATGCCTCTCTGCAGATTGTTTCATGAATAGCAACTTATGGATAACAGCGCGAAAAAAAAGCATCCAGGCTTCGGCCCGGATGCTTGCGGCGATACAGTGATTTGCTTGGGGAAAGCGCTTAGTTCGGCTCGGGTTCCTCCTGCAAAGACGGTCTGTTCTTTCTGGCGAGAGAAGAAGAAAAATATTGATATCTGCTTTTGCTTTTGTGCTTCGCGGCGTACATGGCCATGTCGGCTTTTCTCATCAGCTCATCACCGTCTGTTCCATCGGCCGGGGAAACGGCGATTCCGATGCTGACGGATGTTTTGAGACGGTGCTCTTTAATGTGAAAAGGCGTTTCAAACTGACTGATCAATTGCCTGGTCAGCTGATCGGTTCCATGTAAAGGGGCGACAATGATAAATTCGTCACCGCCTAACCGGGCGATGAAGCCTTCATCAGGCACACAATGCGCCAAACGCTGTGCTGCTGCCACCAGCAGCAGATCTCCGACGTCGTGGCCAAGGGCGTCATTAAACACTTTGAAACGGTTTAAATCCAAAAACAATACGGCCGTCCCCGTCTTCTGCCGCTCCAGAGCATTTGCGAGATGGTCGACTGCATACCGTCTGTTTGGCAAATCTGTCAACGCGTCATAGTGAGCCATTCTATGGATTTTGCGTTCTGCTTCACGCTGGTTTGTCATATCTTTACAAATGACATAAATGCTGTCAAGCTGCTTTCTGACGTACACCGGTATCAGCGTCACATTTACATCAAAACGCTTTTCAGCTATTTCGATTTCCGTGTCGCGGTTGAGGGCCTGTTTTTCATTTTGGACCTGAAGAAACCAGTTGAGCAGTCTGTCATGATCCTCCTGTCGAAAAAACGAAGACAGGCGCTCAGGCTCAACTCCCATTTTTTCAAGAAGGCTGTATCCCGATGAATTGGCGGAAAGCATTTTGCCTTCAAGCGAAAACACGTAGATCGGATCAATGTTGTGGTTAATTAAGGACTGGAACCGTTCCTCATTATCTTTGATTTTCTCGATATGAAACAGCAGACGCTTGTCAGTGAAGGCGCCGAAAATCAAGAAGCATTGAAGCATCAGGCTGACAAGTACGATCATAATGCCCAGTTCAATTGCATCGATTCCTTCGCGGCCTGTATCACGGCCGTCAGTCATGAAAAGCGTAGCTGCTGCCATTCCTGTATAGTGCATGCCGGAAATGGCGCCGCCCATTAAAAGCGCGCTTCCGATTTTAATGAACAAGATCCGAAAGGAGCCGGTTTTTTTGGCGAATACCACTGACAGTTTTAAGGCAGCGAAGGAGGCGAAAATGGCGATTGCAAAAGAGGCGGCATAAAGAACGGGATGATAGACGATTGTCATATTCTCCATCGCCTCCATCCCGAGAAAATGCATGGATGCGATCGCACTTCCCATTGCAAGGGAGCCCGCCGCCAGTCTTGCATTCGTCGGTTCTTTTCCATTCACAACATAAAATGAAATGAGCGAGCCTGCGAAAGCGGCAACAATCGAAAGCAAGACGAATCTCAAATCGTATTTCATTTCTTCGGCTGTCTGAAATGACAGCATCCCGATAAAGTGCATAGACCAGATACCAAGCCCCATCGTGAGGGATCCGGCCAAAAGCCATCCGATATTTTTCCTGCCCTTTGTATGGACGACCCGTTCCGATAAATCAAGGGCTGTGTATGCTGCCAAAACCGCAGTGATATAGGATAAAAGAACGAACCATCCATTATATTCACCAAAAACTTCTGTCACTTTCTTCTCCGCCTTTTTGTACTATGATGAAAAATCTGAATTTCTATACTGTATTATGAAAGGCCAGACTGCCGTACTCTTAACCGTTGACATAAAAAAAGCGGCAATAGCGCTACATCCGGTATAATTCGTGAATTATACTATATATAATGAAATTCGCCAATAAAAAATGATATCCTTCTGCTCTTTCTAAGGAGGACTTCCCATTTTGCTCTTCAATTTTCCTGAATTGTGTTAAAATCGTTTTTGTACGTTCTTTGGAACTTGAAATTATCAATCGTCAAAGGTTGTGGTCGATATCGAGGAGTTTATTTTATCATTGGCTGAGGCGTTTAAGAGCCTCTCGTATTTAGGGATTTTTCTGGCGCTGTGCATCGAATTCGTGCCGGCTGAAATCGTTCTGCCGCTTGCCGGCTACTGGGTGTATCAAGGCGATATGTTGCTGATCGGGGTCGTTGCCGCAGGTTCACTGGGAGGTGTCGCAGGTCCGCTGACGCTTTACTGGCTCGGGAGGTACGGGGGGCGGCCGTTTTTGGAGCGCTACGGTAAATACTTCTTCATTAAGCCTGAAGCGCTCGAAAAATCGGACAGGTTTTTTGAAAAGCACGGGGGGTTTGTCGCATTCAGCGGCCGGTTTATACCGGGCATCAGAACGCTGATTTCCATTCCGTGCGGACTCGCTAGAATGAACGTGTGGGTGTTTTGTATTTATACATTCCTTGCGATCACGCCGATTACGTTCGTCTATGTCTATTTAGGCTTTTACCTCGGCGAAAACTGGAGCAAAGTCGGCAGCCTATTGGACGGATACCTTCTTCCGGTCGGCATCGGATTCATCGTTTTGTTCGTTCTTTACCTTTGGGTGAAAGGCAGGCGGAAGAAAGTCAAATCGCAAAGCGTTTCAACTTTTTTAAATAAAAATAAGGATTGACAGCCGGGCGCATATGAGGTTAATATTATCTTATAATTCAATATTTTCTTTTATCCCAAAGGGGAGTAGCGTCCGGATGTTAAAACCGGAAACAAAGTCGTCAGTTCATGGATGTTCATCCATCGGCTTTGTTGGCATGATTTAATCAATGATAACCATGTCTAGCAAGACCTTTGCCTAATGTTGGCAGAGGTCTTTTTTGTTTTCTGAAAATACCCTGCTGCATTAGCGGGAATAAGAGAAAGAGACAATCACTTAGGAGGAATTATAAAATGGATGCAGCATTATTACTTGAATATGGTTGGGTTCTTCTCATCCTAGTCGGGCTGGAAGGTATTTTGGCCGCGGACAATGCCCTCGTCATGGCGGTCATGGTTAAACACTTGCCTGAAAAAGACAGAAAAAAAGCGCTCTTCTACGGGTTGGCCGGCGCGTTTGTGATGAGGTTCGGCGCTTTGTTTGCGATCTCTTTTCTTGTCAACGTCTGGCAGGTGCAGGCGATCGGCGCCGTCTATCTGCTTTACATCTCCATTCACCATATTTTGAAAACCCATGTTTTCAAAAAGGACGAAAAGGTGAAAGAGTCGAAGCAAAGCGGTTTTTGGCCGACGGTTATCAAAGTTGAGCTGGCGGACATCGCGTTTGCCGTCGACTCGATTTTGGCGGCGGTTGCGCTGGCTGTCACACTTCCGGCAACGAACCTGCCGCAAATCGGCGGACTTGACGGCGGACAGTTCATGGTGATTTTAGCCGGTGGGATTATCGGACTGATTATTATGCGTTTTGCTGCAAGTCAATTTGTGAACTTGTTAAAGAAACGTCCGAGCCTGGAAACGGCTGCTTTTCTGATTGTCGGCTGGGTTGGTGTGAAACTGACGCTCTATACGCTCGCACACCCGCAAATCAACATCGTCTCTGAACATTTTATTCATTCAGGTACTTGGAAGTTCATCTTCTGGGCGGTGCTGATCGCCATTGCGCTCGGGGGATGGTTTATGACAAATCCGAACAAACACGAGAATAAAGCTGCAGAGGAGTAAACAGCTTTCGCCAGACTGCCGGTCTTTCACCGGCGGTCTTTTTTGTTTGCCCGCACTAGGAAGCACCGGGGATGATTGCCCTAGTCCAACCGAAATAAGATTTCATTTTATTAACAGGCGTGTTACAAAAACGGCGGGAAAACCCCCTTAATCGTCAAACAGATCACGAATTGTTCTAGGAGATCAAACAAATCATTGTCACAATTGAAAAATTAGAAATGAATACCGCGTTTTCTCCTTTGCGAATCCCTATCAAATTAGCTATCATTAATGAGTAGTATAGGGAGGAACTGAGGTGAAACCAGTGCTTAGCCTTTTGTTTAAGACAGGAAAAAAGAAACAACAATCATTAGAAGAGTCTGTAATAAGCATACAAAAAGGAAATCAGCAGTTGCAAAACGAGCTTATCCATCAGTATAAGCCTTTTGTGGCTAAAACGGTTTCATCCGTGTGCAAACGATATATAGATGAAAAAGATGATGAATTCAGCATCGGCTTGATTGCATTCAATGAAGCCATTGAAAAATATTCTTCAGATAAAGGAAATTCTCTGCTGGCATTTGCAGAGCTGATCATTAAGCGCAAAGTCATTGATTATATCAGAAAAGAAGCGAGAAATGCCCAGAATATCAACATGGACATGCAAGAAGGAGAAGAACAGGAATCCTCTCAAAGCATGATTGAAGCGGAGCTTTCCATTCATGAATTCAACCGCATGCTCGAACAGGAGCAGAGGCGGGAGGAGATTTTCCATTTTAAAGAAAGGCTTAAAAGTTTTGGCCTGTCTTTTTCCGATTTGCTGGAGCATTCCCCGAAACATACGGATGCAAGGCAAAACGCCATCAAAGTGGCATATACGCTAGTCGAACATGAAGAGTTAAAAAAGATCTTGTTTGAAAAAAAGCAGCTTCCCGTCAAACAGCTTGAAAAGCTGGTGGCTGTCAGCAGAAAAACCGTAGAGAGAAACCGCAAATATATCATTGCTATGGCGATCATTATAACGGGCGATTATGTTTACCTTAAAGATTATCTAAAAGGGGTGCTCAATTCATGAGAAGAGGAATTATTGTAGAAAAAAATAAAAAATTCGTCACATTGCTAACCCCTGACGGACAATTTTTAAAAGCAAAGAGCACAGAGGAAGATTATGAAATCGGTCAGGAAATTGCTTTTCCCGCGGAGACGAGAATGTCGAGGAAGCGTGCGGGCTTTTTTGATCTGCTTTCGCTCCGTCCGCTGAAAGCAGGCGTTTTTTCAATCGCGGCGATCATGCTGCTCGCTTTCATGATCATCCCTGATGTTTTAAACAATAAAGCATACGCCTATATGACGATCGATATCAATCCAAGCTTTGAATTGACACTCAACAAAAACTGTGAAGTTATCGATTTGGTGCCGCTGAACGAGGATGGGAAGGACTTAATGAGCAGTATAGAAAATTGGGAAAAGTCTGACTTTAAAGAAGTGATCAGTGAAATTGTCGAAGACAGCGATAAGAGCGGTTATGTCACCGAATCAAAAGAAGTGCTTATCGCCACCGTATATGAAAACAATGAAGATGACACATATAAGGCGACGGTAAAAAGCGAAATCGATCATGTAGCGAAAAAATACGAGCAGCAGAACTATAAGATGGAAGCGGTGGAATCAGACCTGGATACGCGTGCAAAAGCACAAAAAGAAGGCATCTCAACAGGCCGTTATATCCGTTCCCACAAAGATGAATTAGAAGACAAAAACAAAGATGATGACAATGAAGATAACAAAGATGATCAAAATCAGGGAGAAGACACAGGAGAAAAAGAGAAAGCTGTGAAAGAAGAAGATCAGCCGGAACAACATATGGATGATGAAGAATCAGATACGGAAGATCATCCGGACGGCGAAAAACCTTCAGATCAAGATCACTCTCAATCTGATCAAGAAATAGAAAAAGAAAAGGAGTCAAAATCCCCTAATACCGAAAACCCTCAAGAACATAACCATAATGACAAAGACGGTCAGCAGTCGGAGGAAGGAACGCAGAGAAGCGGTTCCGGCACAAATCAAGAGAGCCCTAAAACTCCTTACCAAAAGGAGAAAAAACCTTCTGACCAAACAAATCAACAAGAATATCCGCCGAGCGGGCCCGGCGAATAAACCATAGGGTATTTATTTGTCAGTATGCCCATTCATTTGAGCTTGTGCCTGCTGTACAAGTCGTTTTGTCATTTCCCCGCCTACAGACCCGTTTGAGCGAGCGACCGAGTCCGAGCCGAGCTGGACGCCGAACTCCTGGGCGATTTCATATTTGAACTGGTCTAAAACCTGCTCCGCCCCGGGAACGACGAGTTTATTCGTTCTTGCCATGATTCTCAACTCCTTTTTCAATTGGTACTGCTTGTTTAGTTTGAAATGGACTGAGGCTTTTTATGCTGGCAATTGTTGAAGGTGTAAAAAAACGCCTGGCTTAATAGCCAGGCGCACCGGTCAGCGGCGATTACTTCATATCATATTTTAAGAAGACGCTGTCAATCATGGAATGGGCGGTCGCCTGTATGTACGAAGCGATAACGGATAGCACAGTGACAGCGGTGATATCTCTCGCTTTGTTCCATTCGGGATCGGCCAGATCTTGATAAAAACCGCGGAGCTGTCCAGTCTGCTCGATGACGATTTTTTCGAGCGCCGATTCATTCAGCGTATAGTCTTTGATCCGGTACACATAATCGAGAACCCGCGCATACCCTTCATAAAAGCGCAGCGGACTCACCACATCATCTGAGCGGTCTGTAATCGTATTAAAAACCGTTGTTAAGATTGGACGGATCGTTTCGAAGTCATAAACCGATTTTAAGTCTCGTACAATGAGAAGGATGACGGCTTGGTCGATGGAATATTTTTTGCCCAGTTCCGGATGTCCCATCAGATCTTTTATATCGCGTTTGATCCAGTTTTGGATGGCTGTCGATTTTAAGGATGTCAGTTCGCACAAATTTCCAAGTTCAACAATTTCATTTGTGGAAAGCCCGTGTTCCGTTTTTGGCTTTTTTCGTTCGTACCGGACAATGAATTCGGGGATGTCCAAATTGTCTTCCGGCTCATCGGGCGCCAAATCGGCCGATCTCAAAAGAATCGCAAGCGGACTGACATCCAGCTGCCCTTTTAAAGCGTACATCAGTTTGGCCATTTCCAGGCGAGTCAGTTTAAAAGGTTTCATCATTCCACCTCATTATGTATTAAAATGAAATAGCAAACAATATAAACATTATCTTACGTCTTATCACTTGCATTTTCAATTCTATGCCGTATAATTTTATTATACGAGTTCATTTGATCTTATTATAACATGGAGGTAATCATGGGAAAAAGAATCTTTCTCTTTCTTTTATCGAACATTTTAGTTATTACGACGATCGGTATTGTGCTGTCCATTATCGGTTCGCTGACAGGCGTAGGCACGTATTTCACGGCTGGCGGCGGCATCGATATTGTTGCGCTTCTCGTATTCAGTGCGGTTGTCGGCTTTGTCGGCTCCTTTATGTCGCTTTTGATGTCAAGATGGATGGCGAAAATGGCGATGGGCGTTCAGGTGCTGAATCCTGATAAGCAAACGCTCAGCTACGAAGAGCAGCAGCTCGTTGACCGGGTATATAAGCTGTCCCGCGCTGCCGGACTGACAAAGATGCCTGAAGTCGGCATCTACAATTCACGCGAAGTGAATGCCTTTGCGACCGGGCCGTCCAAAAACCGCTCGCTTGTCGCTGTATCGACGGGTCTTCTTCAGGAAATGGATGACGACGCAGTGGAAGGCGTTCTTGCTCACGAAGTCGCGCATATTGCAAACGGCGATATGGTGACGATGACGCTCCTTCAGGGAATCGTCAACACGTTTGTTGTTTTCTTCGCCCGGATTGCGGCATGGGCTGTTTCACGCGTTGTCCGTGAAGAGCTGGCGCCGATCGTTCACTTTATCGCGGTCATCGTATTCCAAATCGTGTTTTCCATTCTCGGAAGCCTTGTCGTGTTTGCGTACTCCCGCCACCGCGAATATCATGCGGATAGAGGAGGAGCGGACCTTGCAGGCAAGGATAAGATGATTCACGCGCTCCGCTCGCTTGAGCAGTACACTTCAAGAGTCAAAGAAGAGCAGGCATCTGTTGCCACTTTGAAAATCAACGGGAAAAAGCACACATCGCTTTTCTCAACACACCCTGATTTAAGCGACAGAATCCGCCGTCTGGAAGCAAAATAATCAATATGCAAACCCCCTTTTTCAAGGGGGTTTGCTTTTTAAATTTAAAAATCGAAAATCGGCTGTACATAAGAGCATGTTTCCTTTAAAATGGAACACGTTATACACAAGAAGCGCAACTTTTGAATATTGAAAAGAAGGAACGATTATGAAGGTTTTATTGAAAAAACTACTGCGCGTGCTGTCTCCTGTACAGCTGATCGCGCTCTATTATTTTTTGGCGGTGACGGTTTCCGTTATATTATTAAGTCTGCCCGTTGCACACAAGAATGATGTGGAATGGTCATTTATCGATGCCCTTTTTACTGCGGTGAGCGCAGTGAGCGTAACCGGTTTGACGGTTGTTGATACAGCTGATACATTCAGCACGGCCGGAATATGGATTTTGGCGTTTGTTCTGCAGTTTGGCGGGATCGGTGTGATGGCGCTCGGAACATTCGTCTGGCTGATTTTCGGCAAGCGGATCGGTTTGAAAGAGCGCCGGCTGATTATGACCGATCAAAATCAATCCAACTTATCGGGCCTTGTCAAGCTGATGAAGCACGTGCTCGGCTTGATCCTGCTGATCGAACTGTTTGGCGGGCTGATTCTCGGCACTTACTTTTTAAAGTATTTTGATACACCCGGGGAAGCCTTTATACACGGATTTTTTACGAGTATCAGCGCAACGACCAATGCGGGTTTTGATATTACCGGCAACTCGCTGATTCCGTTTCAGCACGATTATTTTGTCCAGTTTATCGTCATCATGCTGTTGATTTTGGGTGCGATCGGCTTCCCGGTGCTGATTGAGGTAAAGGATTTTCTGCTCAGCAAAGAGCGCAAATTCACTTTCAGCCTGTTTACCAAACTGACATCAGTCACTTTTTTCCTTTTAGTGATTGGAGGCGCGATCGGCATATTCGCCACGGAAGCGCGCTTTGCCTTTTCAGGAAAATCGTGGCACGAAGTCATATTCTATTCGCTGTTCCAGTCGACGACGACCAGGAGCGGCGGACTCGCGACGATCGACATCAGCCAATTCACGCATACGACCATTTTGTTTATGTGCATGCTCATGTTCATCGGCGCTTCGCCAAGCTCTGTCGGCGGGGGCATCCGGACAACGACCTTTGCCTTAAACCTGTTGGCGCTGTATCACTTCGCGCGGGGAAATAAATCGGTGAAGATTTTCAAACGTGAACTGCACCAGGCGGACTTAATGAAGTCATTGATTGTGACGCTGATGGCGGTTATTCTCGTTTTCGGCTCGACACTCATTTTGACAATGACGGAAAAACATTCTTTGCTTGAACTGCTGTTTGAAGTGTGTTCCGCCTTCGGTACGACCGGCTTGTCGATGGGCATTACTTCAGATTTGAGCACGATCGGCAAAAGTGTCATCATCCTTCTGATGTTCATCGGCCGAATCGGCATTGTCACGCTGCTTTATTTATTCGGCAGAAAAGAAATCGAAGCGAACTACCATTATCCAAAGGAAAGAATAATTATCGGATAAGAAAGACAGTTTAGTTAAACTGTCTTTTTTTATGATCATAAAGTCGGTCGCTGTATTTATTTGTATGATATAATGCTTAAATGGCGGATTGAAAAAAAGGGGGAAGCAACGATGAAAATGAGAGTCATCCATTTGTTTATAGCCGCCGGATTTCTATTGCTCGCCGGAGCCTGTTCTAACGAGCCGACAGCAAAAGAAAGCATGGATCAATATGTAAACAAATGGAACGATCAAAAATTTGAAGAAATGTATGAACAGCTGTCGGCTGAAGCGCAAAAATCGATTTCAAAAGACGATTTCATCAAGCGCAATCAATCCATTTATGAACAGATCGGAGTTTCCGATTTGAAGGTTTCAGCCGTCGATAACGATGAAGATGAAAAAAATAAAGAGAAAAAAGATGCAGTGACAATACCGTATAAAGTCAGCATGAATACATTGGCCGGCCCCGTTTCTTTTGAAGGGAAGGCAAAGCTTGTCAAAGAAAAAAAAGACGGTGACACGTCATGGAAAGTCAACTGGAACCCATCCTTTATTTTTTCACAGCTGAAGGAAGGGGAGACCATCCGGATTACCGCCAAGGAACCAGCGAGAGGCATCATTTATGACAGAAACGGAAAGAAACTCGCTACGAATGCGACAGTGCCTGAAATCGGCGTCGTTCCGGGGCAGCTCGGAGATGATAAAGATGGTGTCATCAAAAAGCTCGCGAACATGCTTGACATGGAAAAAGAAGACATCGAAAAACAGCTGTCCGCAAGCTGGGTGACGGACGAATCATTCGTTCCCTTGAAAAAAGTGAAGCCTGGTAGCACAGAGCTTCTTAAAAAAGCGACCTCTCTTCCCGGGGTTTTGAAACAAGACACGCAATCAAGATACTATCCTTACGGTGAAAAAGCCGCACATCTTACCGGTTACATACGGCCGATTACCGAAGAGGAATTAAAGCAGAATAAAGAAGGCTACAGCGAGCATTCACTGCTCGGAATCGTCGGTCTCGAACACATTTATGAAAAAGAACTCAGAGGAGAAATCGGCTGGACGATTTCGATTCCTGAATCAAACGCGACGGTTGCCTCAAAGGATGCAAAAGACGGAAAAGACATCCATACCACGATCGATATCAACAAACAGGAAGAACTGTACAACCAGTTAAAAGATGACTCCGGTGCTGCCGTTGCGTTAGAGCCGCAGACTGGAGAAACGTTGGCGCTTGTCAGCGCGCCTTCATACGATCCGAACGGGTTTTTGTTTGGCTGGAAAAAAGGAGAATGGGAAAAACTCAACAAAGATGCGTCTGCGCCATTCACCTCTAAATTTAATAAAACCTATGCTCCGGGTTCAACGATCAAACCGATCACGGCTTCAATCGGTCTGAAAAATGACGCGATCAAAGCGGATGAACCTAAGAAGATCGAAGGGAAGGAATGGCAGAAAGATTCGTCATGGGGCGGATATAAAGTCACACGGGTTTCCGATCGATTAAGCGATGTCAACCTGGAAAACGCGCTGATCACTTCCGACAACATTTATTTCGCGCAGACCGCCCTTGACACAGGGAAGGATCAATTTGTCGAAGGCCTGAAATCATTCGGCTTCGAGGAAAAACTTGATTATGAATTCCCGACGAAGTCTTCCTCCATATCAAACGAAGGAATCGACTCGGATATTCTCCTTGCCGATTCAGGATACGGACAGGGGCAAATGCTGATGTCGCCGATACACCTCGCGGCAAGCTATACGCCTTTCTTGAACGATGGTAATCTGATCAAGCCGCACCTGATCAAAAAGGACGGCGAAGAGAAAGAAATATGGCATAAAAACGTACTGCCCACAGGCGGAGCAGAAGCGATTACAAAAGGATTGAAAGGCGTTGTAGAAGACCCTCGCGGCTCGGCTTACAAGCCGGTTGTCAAAGGGCTCACGATCGCAGGGAAAACGGGAACGGCCGAGCTGAAAACGAAGAAAGACGAAAAAGGTAAAGAAAACGGCTGGTTCACCGCTTATGATTACAAAAACAAAAACCTTTTAATCACGATGATGATCGAGGATGTGTCAGATCGCGGCGGCAGCTCATATGTCGTCAATAAAGTGAAAAAAGTGTTTAAATAAGCACCCTTCAGGGTGCTTATTTTTTTGCCGAAAACTGGATGTGTGGAATGTACGGAAACGGAAAGGATATGGATGAAACGACAAAAGAAAGGAATGTCACCATGAAAAGAAAAGTTGCCAGAAATGAAGCGGCTCTTAACAATAAAACGCCTGCTGAAAGCATGCATGATCATCAATACATGACCCAATATGATGCCGAAAACGGAGACAGGGGCGCCAACCGCAACTCGAAACAAGGGAAGCAGGGAGAATCACGCCAATGAAAAAACATCAAAAAAGCAAGGATATGCAAAACCATAAAAAACCGATGAATCCAGATGTGCTTCAAGAGGAATTTTCAAACGAACTGGGCGATGTCAACGCCTTTAAATTGATTGATGTGATCGAGAACAATAAAAAGAAGAACAAAAAGGCGGACGGACAGCAGCGGGATAAAGATTAAAACTGCGGATCAAACGAGAAAGGTGCAAATCGGAAACGATTTGCACCTTCCAGCGTGTCGCCAAACCCTCGCATTCGTTGTCAGGCCTGCGCGTCGGTGCTCACGAATTCTAACATTCGCTCCGCTCCGATGCTCGGCCTTCCTAGACTGCAAGGGTTTTCAATCACGCTGATGGGATGAAAAAATCGCAAAACAAAAAAGCTGTTTTGCGATTTTTTCAACAATCTGAAAGGTCCAAATCGGAAACGATTTGGACCTTCATTTATTTTAAATAAGGGTTATATCCGTTGTCTTTTTTCAACATCCTCATTAAATTCGTCATTTTCAATTCGATGAATGGCTGGGCGACCGTTTTCACAAATCCGCTTGATAAGCAGAAAGTTAAAATCGCCGTGGCGATGATTAATAGTGTCAGACTTTGATAATCGGCAAGCCATTCTTCCGCTCCCGTTTTTCTGAACGACTTGATGATAAAGCCGTGCAGCAGATAGACATAAAATGTGCGCGTTCCCCACAGGGTAAAGAAATACCGCCTTTCAGGCACAAGCGCCATGAACGCGAAGGTTGAAGCGAACGTGATGACGAGGAGCGCTACTCGGTTTAACCCGCTTTTTATCCCGACATCGCCGAATTCCGAATAGGGTTTGGACCCGAACAGCCAGGAGTAATCGAAGTCTACAAAAAAGTAGAAAACGAACGTTGCTGCTAAAACGGCTAGAGCGGCCTGCTTGCCTTTCCAGCCTCTCAGTATTTTAAAATGGTCTTTTTGCAAATAATAGCCCGCCAAAAAGACCGGGAAGAAAACAAACGTGCGGGACAGGCTGAGCGTGTTGCTGATCAAGTCGATATATCCGACAAGAACGGCGATCGCAAAGCTTGCGGCAAACGCCCATTTCGCCGGCAGTTTTGTGAATGGAAACAACAGGATATTCCAAAAGAACAGGCTCAGCAAAAACCAAAGCGACCATTGCGGTTCAATCGGATTTGCGGCCGTTAAGCTTTGATCATCGATAAAGGAATAAAACAGCGTATAGATTCCCTGGAAAATCAAATAAGGAACAATCAGCTTCCAGGCGATTTTTTTGACATAGCCGGGGCGGTTGAACCCTTTTGCAAAATAGCCTGATATGAGAATAAAAGCAGGCATATGAAACGTGTAAATAAATTTATAAATATGAAGCAGAGCATCATTATCATGAATATAGGACCTGATTATATGTCCGAATACGACGAGAAAAATTAATAGGAATTTTGCATTGTCGAAATAGCTGTCGCGCGAAGTCGCCATAACATCACCCTTTCACAAACATTTTCAGGAGACGCCGGTGCGGGAAGCGTCTGAACCCCGGAACATTCTTTCCGGAATGACGTCTTCCACCAGTCTGGCCTCATTTTAAAATTTTAAAATAGAAAGCATGTGTTTTCCTATGCATTAAGTCTTATTGTTAGGTCGATGTAATTGAACAGTAAGGAACTTTTATATCGTCATCTTCCTGTAAAATAGGCGGAAAGGTTGTAAAAGTTCGAAACAAATGAAGGAAGATTTTCCGGTTTGTAGAATAATTGGAGGACAGGTTTTCAAGAAGGAGTGTAATAAATGGAGGAAACTCTTGATTTGAATGAATCCTTAAATCTGCAAAACCAGCTGAACAGACTGAAGAAAGAGAACGCCAAGCTGAAAGCGGATTTGTATCAGTATGAGCTGCTGTTTAACGGGACGCTGGACGCTATTTTTATATTGGATAAACAGATGAACATCATCCAGGCGAATGATGCCGCCTGCAAAATTCTGCAAAGCCAAAAAAAGAATTTGCTGGACCGGTCGGCGCTCGACTTCCTGCACGCCGTCCCGCCGGATGAACTGAACCAGAGCATTCAACGCTTTTTGGAGCGGGGATATGCGAAAAAAGAAGTGGCCATCAGGCTTGACAACGGATCTGTCAAATATATCGAGTTTACTGCAAGCAAAGGAATCGGTGAAGACTGCTATTTTGTCGTCATGAGAGACATTTCATCGAAAAAAATATTGGAGCGGGAGCGCACCATTAATGAAAAGCTGTTTAAAGATTTGTTTCACCGCGCGGTTGAAGGAATCGTCATCTTTGATAAACAAGGCTGTTTCATCGATGCGAACCATTCGTTTTGCCAGAGCTTCGAAATTGAAAAAACAGAGCTTTCAAAACTGAAGCTGTCTCAATTCGTATCCCCTGAAAACAAGGGGCGGCTCGATAAAATCTGGAATGCTCTTTTCAGAAGAGGGAAAGCAAAAGGGGAGCTTCCTGTCCGGCTCAGATCAGGAGAAGACCGGCTGTTTGAGCTTACGATAACCTCGAACATTTTAAACGGCTTTTACATGTCGATTATGAGGGATATTACCGAGAAGCGCTCGATGGAAAAACAGCTGTTTAAAAGCGAAGAACGCTTTAGAGAAGTCTTTGAAAATGCGATGGATGCCATTATACTGATGAATAACGACGGCCGCATCGTCAAAGCGAACCAGTCGGCCTGCAAAATCTTCGAACTGCCGATGGAACAGCTTCTCAACAAGAAGATGACCGATTTTATTGATCAAACCGATCAGAGGTACCATGCCATTCAAAAGCAGTATGATCAAAAAGGGGAAATCCGGGCGGAACTGCTGTTTCGTATGGCAAACGGACAATATAAAGAGCTTGAGTTCACGTCAAAACGGATCATGTTCGACAGCCAGGACCTAACCATTTTAAGAAATGTCAGCGACAGAAAACGAATGGAACAAGAATTGCGGGAAAGCGAATTGAAGTTCAGAAAAGTATTCAACGGATCAATGGACGGAATCGTTCTTTTCAACAACCAGTACGACATTATCGATGCGAACCCCCTTGCCGGAAAAATTCTCAGCACCCCTCTTGAACAGCTGAAAACGTCCAATCTACTTGATGTCATCTCCGGCTATCATATAGAAAATGCAGCTTCTCCCGCTAAAACGATTTCCTTAGAAGAAATGGACAATGACATCCCATTCCTGCTGAGCGACCAAAAACGGATTCTTGAATTTTCATTTAAAAGAAATATCATTCAAAATATGAACTTGGCGATGCTCAGAGACGTGACAGAACGAAAAGAGCTTGAAGAGCGGCTCCGCAAGTCTGATACCCTTCACGTCGTCGGCGAACTCGCAGCCGGAATTGCCCATGAAATCCGCAACCCGATGACGGCGTTAAAAGGATTTATCCAGCTGCTGAAAGGCAGCATCCAAAATGAGGATCACGCGCTTTACTTTAATGTCATCACATCAGAACTCAAAAGGATTGAATCGATTATTACGGAGTTTCTCATCCTTGCAAAACCGCAGGCGATTATGTATGAAGAAAAAAATATCGTCAAAATCATGCAGGACACAATGGATTTGCTGCACGCTCAGGCAAACCTTGACAACGTTCAGATGCATCTGAAGTGCGAAGGCGGCATTCCGCTGATTTATTGCGAGCCGAATCAGCTGAAACAGGTATTTATCAACATTTTGAAAAATGCGATTGAAGTGATGCCTGACGGAGGCAACGTATATGTGTCGATCAAACCGAAAGGAGACGACCATATCATTATCTCGCTTGCTGACGAAGGAATCGGCATGACAGAAGACAAATTGAAGAGGCTCGGCGAACCTTTTTACACGACAAAAGAACGGGGCACTGGACTCGGGCTCATGGTCAGTTATAAAATTATTGAAGAGCATAATGGAAAAATCGAAGTTGAAAGTGAAGAAGGGAGAGGCACGACATTCCATCTGACTCTCCCGATCAGACAGCATCATGAGGAGGAGGCTTAACCGCATCGTGGGCTTTTATATTGAAATGACCTCGCCTTTTGGACAAGCTTACATTGTCGAGGAAAATCACCACATTACACATTTGCTATTTGAAAAAGATGAACTAAAACAGCTCCAGCAAGACGGCTTGGAGCTTCGCCGGACCGAAACGGAATTGTTGAAGGAGGCAAAGCGCCAGCTCGAAGAATATTTCAGGGGGGAGCGGAAGACGTTCACCCTTCCTCTCCGCCAGGATGGAACCCCGTTTCAGAAAAAAGTGTGGGAGGCGCTGCAGTTGATCCCGTACGGTGAATCACGGAGCTATTTAGATATCGCGTGCGCCGTCGGGAATCCGAAAGCGGTTCGCGCAATCGGCCAGGCCAATAAAAGAAATGCGCTGCCGATTTTGATCCCGTGCCACCGTGTCATCGGCAAAAATCGTTCTTTAACGGGGTACTCCGGAAATGAAACGGATAAAAAAGCGGTGCTGCTCGACATCGAAAATATTGCATATAAGGGAAAATAATATACGAGCACGCCGTTTCTTTTTTTCGTCAGCGACATATAATTTTATTAAGTTAAAAATGTTGGTCTTGGTAAAAAAGGAGGACGAATAAGTGAAAACGAACCGCCCGAACAAAATAGCAGGATACGCGGAATTGTTCGTCAAGCTGCACGTGTTGACCGAAGAGCAGAAGAAAGACATCATCAAATCGATTAAAATCCGCTAAAGCGGCCTAAGTAAGGGCTTCAGCGGAAAACAGCGCTTCAATTTCTTCTTCAAACCTGTCTGTGATAATCCCTTTTTCCGTAATGATGCCTGAGATTAAATCGTGCGGCGTGATATCAAAAGCAGGGTTGAACACTGGCACCTCTTGCGGAGCTATTTGCGTCCCGTTTATCAGCCTGACTTCATCCGGATCGCGTTCTTCAATCGGAATGTCGTCGCCGCATGAAATCGAAACATCAAAAGTTGACAGGGGAGCGGCGATAAAAAACGGGATTTGAAAGGCTTTGGCGAGGATTGCCAAGCCGTATGTTCCGATTTTATTGGCTGTATCTCCGTTTCTCGCGATCCTGTCCGCTCCGACAATGACGGCTGAAATGTTTTTTTCTTTCATCGTATGGGCAGCCATGCTGTCTGTAATCAGCGTCACGTCAATTCCCCCCTGCATAAGCTCCCACGCCGTCAGGCGCGCCCCTTGCAGGACAGGCCTCGTTTCACAGGCATAAATATGAAGGTCGAGGTCCTTTGTTTTGGCAAGATAAAACGGGGAAAGGGCCGTACCGTACCTGCTTGTCGCAATCGAGCCGGCGTTGCAGATGGTCATGATGCTGTCACCCGATTTGAACAAATGCAGTGCATTCTGTCCGATTTGCCGGCACGTTTCTTCGTCTTCAACCTGGATCTGAATGGCTTCATGGATCAGATTTGTTTTTGCTTCATTGACCGATTTTGCGTCCTCCGCACTTTTTACCAGCCGATTGAGAGCCCAGGATAAATTGACGGCTGTCGGCCTTGCCTGATTGAGTTCATCTTTGATTTTTCCGAGTTCCACCAGAAACGCGGAAACGTCAGATGTATTGATGCTTTGTGCGCAAAGGGCGAGTCCGAAGGCGGCTGTAATGCCGATGGCAGGTGCCCCCCTCACTTTCAGCGTTTGAATCGCATCATAGACGTCTTCTTTTGTTGTGAGGTGCAGGTATTCCGTCTTTTCGGGAAGCTTTTGCTGGTTCAGAATTTTTACCGATGCTTCTTCCCATTCGACAGAGCGGGGCACCGCAAATTGTTCAGGCATGTCATTCACTCCTTAAGCGCGTTCCGAAACGCTTCAATCAAGTCTTTTGGCGTCCGGAAACCGCTGCGTTTTTCTATGAATGCTGCGCCTATTTTAAGGGCGAGCTTTTTTTGGCTGATTCTCCGGGAAAACGGAACGATTGTTTCAAGGTCCGCCACATGGGCAAGGCCGATCGTCCGGCGGATCATTTCGCAGCCGGCAAAGCCTGCTGCGTCTTCAAACGCCTGTTTCAGAACTGATTCAAGGCGTCCTTTCTCATTTTTGCAAGCGTCAAGAGCATCGTTTTCCCATGCTTCGCTGAATATCCGGCTGAACGTATGCCAGACGGTCTCGACATGGCGGTATAAAGGAGCCCGCCTGTTTTCTTCGCGGGAAAGCGCGTGCAGCAGCAGGTTGGCGATAAACTGTCCAATGTCAAACCCGATCGGGCCGAAAAACGCAAATTCAGGGTCGATGATTTTCGTTTCGGCTTCTTCACTTGCGAAAATGCTGCCTGTATGAAGGTCGCCGTGGATCAGCGTTTCCTCTGCAGACAAAAAGCGCTGTTTCAGTTTTGCCGCTTCAATTTTTAATGCTTCATTGCGCCAAAGATCTTCCGCTTCATCGCGAAGCTCTTCTTCGAAATCGTTTGTCTCATGATCAAAGAAAGGGTCTGTGAACACAAGGCTTTCTGTAATATCGCACAGATCCGGATTCGTAAACTGCTTCACAAGCCGCCCTTTAACTGTTGGGTCAAGTGCATATTCAGACGAGTAAAAATGTGTTTTTCCAAGGAATTCTCCGATGTCTTCCGACAGGTGGGGATAATCCTTCCCGTCAATCAGTCCTTTTCTGGCGATTTCCAAGTGAGAAAGGTCTTCCAATACGGTAACGGCAAGCTCGGTGTCAGAATAGTAAACGTTCGGGACAAGGTGCGGGACATGCTCGGCTTGGCGGATCAGCGCACTGCTTTCGATTCTCGCCCTGTCAAGCGACAGCGGCCAGCTTTCGCCGACGACTTTCGCATAAGGCACCGCCTGTTTGATGATCAGCCCTTTTTGCTGCTCTTTGTCATACACGCGGAAGACCAAATTCAAGTTTCCGTCCCCGATCTCCCGGCATGTCAGGGTGCTTTTGCTTGGAAAAAGCCCGAGGCGGACGGCCAGCGCGGCCGCGGAGCTTTCGGTCAAAGTTTCGTATGCTGCGGTTTTCGTTACGGTCATGTGTGATTCCCCCTAAATGTCGTTAACAATAAAAAAGCCTCTTTCTCATCGAGAGAAAGAGGCTGATTTGTCGCGTTCGCCTCTCTTATCTCTCAGAATTCAAAGTCTGATGGAATTAGCACCGTGCCCTAGCGGCGCAGAATTTCGCGCCCCATTTCACAATGGTATTACGGTCGGTTGCTGTTGGGGTCATTAGGCCAGTCCTTCACCCAACTCTCGATAAGAGAAATCAATATAAAATTTTGAAATTTCAGTTCGGTCAGTTGCTGAAAATGTTACCAGCATCTCAGTTTTCTTGTCAACACTTTTTTAATATAAATCTCTGCGAATGTCCTCAAAAACCGGAATTTGCCCCCGCGCTTTTTCAATGTCCCCGAGGTTGATTTCGGTCCTGATGACGGCTTCACCGCTCCCTGCTTCAGCGAGGGTGCGGCCGAGCGGATCAATGATGATGCTGTGGCCCGCAAATTCGTTTGCGGGGTCACTTCCCGCTCGGTTGCAGGCTGCGACAAAGCACTGATTTTCAATCGCTCTGGCTTTTAAAAGGCTTTGCCAGTGATCGAGGCGGGCGAGCGGCCATTCCGCCGATACAAAGATGATGCCCGCACCTTCCTTCGTATGTTTTCTGATCCATTCCGGGAAACGGATGTCGTAGCAGATAAACCCCGCAGCCGGGATCCCTTCAAGCTCGAAGCTCCCGTCGCCTGAGCCCGCTGACAAATAGAGGTGTTCGTCCATCAGCTGGAAAAGGTGAGCTTTGCTGTATTCTTTGATCAAATGTCCGTTTTTGTCTGCGATGTACATGATATTGTACACACCGCTTTTTTTCTTAACGGCGACAGAGCCGCATATGATATGGACACGGTTTGTTTTTGCCGTTTCCTGCAGCCATCTCTTCGTTTGCCTGCCTTCTTCATCTGCGATGGAGCCGAGATTTTTTAAATCATAACCCGTCGTCCACAGCTCGGGAAGGAGAAGAACATCCGCTTTTCGGCTTTCCTGTTCGATCAGCTGCTCCGCTTTTTTAAAATTTTCAGAAGGATTGCCGTATGCGATATCGAATTGCAGACATGAAATTGTCAGCTTCAATCTGGATCACCTCATTTTTTTCTTTACATTTTACATTTAACAATATATGATGATGGACTATCATTTCAAGAATTTTTCAAAAGCGGGTGAATCATATGAAATTTGAGCTTTCAGATGTGCTGAAACAGCTGCCTGAGCAGTTTTTCGCTTCCTTGGTGAAAAAGGTGAATGAAAAAATCGCCGCCGGCCATGATGTGATTAATCTCGGCCAGGGGAATCCCGATCAGCCGACACCTGATCACATCGTTGATACAATGGCGCAAGCCGTTCGCAACCCTGAAAACCATCAGTATTCCTCCTTTCGCGGCAGCCGTTCACTCAAGGAGGCGGCAGCCGCGTTCTATCGAAGGGAATACGGCGTAGAGCTCGATCCCGAACGCGAAGTCGCTGTATTGTTCGGCGGAAAAGCCGGTCTTGTCGAGCTTCCGCAATGTTTGTTAAATCCGGGGGATGCCGTGCTCGTTCCCGATCCCGGCTATCCCGACTACTGGTCGGGCGTTGAGCTGGCAAGAGCGAACATGGAAACGATGCCGCTTACAGCGGGCAATCAGTTTCTGCCTGACTACAGCCGGATTCCGAAGGAAGTGAAAGAAAATGCGAAGCTCATGTATTTAAATTATCCAAACAATCCAACCGGTGCCCAAGCCACGCCTGTTTTTTTCGAAGAGACTGTCCGGTTTGCCAAGTCGAACGGAATTTGCGTCGTCCACGATTTTGCCTACGGTGCGATCGGCTACGACGGCAAGAGGCCTGTCAGCTTTCTCGAAACGGAGGGGGCAAAAGACACAGGAATCGAAATTTACACGCTTTCCAAAACGTATAATATGGCTGGATGGCGGGTCGGGTTTGCAGTTGGCAACGCCTCTGTGATCGAAGCGCTGAACCTTTATCAGGACCATATGTATGTCAGCCTTTTTAAAGCGGTCCAAGACGCCGCGGCAGCCGCGCTTCTATCAGACCAAGCGTGTGTCAAAGAGCAAAATGAGCGCTACGAAAAAAGGCGGGATGTATGGATTCGTGCGGTCCGCGAAATCGGTTGGCACGCGGATGCTCCGCAAGGTTCTTTTTTCGCCTGGATGCCTGTCCCTGACGGGTATACATCTGAGGCTTTTTCCGATCTGCTTCTCGAAAAAGCGAATGTCGTCACAGCGCCCGGCATCGGCTTCGGCAAATACGGAGAAGGCTATGTGAGAGTCGGCCTCTTGACAAGCGAAGAGCGGCTCCGGGAAGCGGCTTCGCGCATTGCCAAGCTGAATATATTCAAAAAGACCGGCCACAGTCATTGACAATCGGGAAAAACGATGGGATAATTCAAAATAATTTATAAAATCAATATTCTTATCAAGAGCAGGCAGAGGGACAAGCCCGATGAAGCCCGGCAACCGACTTTTTAAGCACGGTGCTAATTCTTGCAGCTGACGCTGAGAGATAAGGATTCGAACCTGAAATGCGAAACCTCTTTTAGCTAAAGCAGCAAAAGAGGTTTTTTTATATGCATGAAGCAGGAAGGAGCTACAGAATGAGTGAACTTTTGGCAACATATGTTTTGACAGATCAAGGATGTGACGCAGAAAAGCGGGCCGAGCAAATCGCGATCGGACTGACGGTCGGGTCGTGGACAGATCTGCCGCTCTTAAAGCAGGGACAGCTGAAAAAGCATAAAGGACGCGTCGTCAAGGTCGAAGAAACAGAAAGCGCGCTGGGGGAAAAACAGGCATCGGTCACCATCGCTTATCCGGAAGCCAATTTTACAAGCGACGTTCCCGCTGTGCTGACGACCGTTTTTGGAAAGCTGTCTCTCGACGGAAAAATCAAATTGGCGGATTTGGAGTTTTCGCAGTCTTTTAAACGATCATTGCCGGGTCCGAAATTCGGCGTATACGGGATCCGGAAAAAAATCGGCGAATTTGAAAGGCCTCTGTTGATGAGCATTTTTAAAGGCGTCATCGGCCGCGATATGGAAGACTTGAAGGAACAGCTCAGACAGCAGGCGCTCGGCGGAGTGGATTTGATCAAGGACGATGAAATCTTATTCGAAACAGGCAGTGCCCCCTTTGAAAAACGAATCACGGAAGGAAAGAAAGTGCTTGAGGCAGCTTTTGAAGAAACAGGGCGCAAAACGCTGTATGCCGTCAACCTGACGGGCAGGACAATGGAGCTGAAATCGAAGGCGAGAAAAGCAGCCGAGCTCGGAGCCGATGTGTTGCTGCTGAATGTGTTTGCCTACGGGCTCGATGTTTTGCAAAGCCTTGCGGAAGACGGCGACATCCCGCTGCCGATCATGGCGCACCCGGCAGTAAGCGGCGCACTCACTTCGTCGCCGCATTACGGTTTTTCCCATTCGCTCTTGCTCGGCAAGCTCAACCGGTATGCGGGTGCTGATTTCAGCCTGTTCCCTTCACCGTACGGAAGCGTTGCTCTGCCGAAGCGGGATGCGCTTGCCATATATGATGAATGCACGAAGGAAGACGTTTTTAAACCGACATTCGCCGTCCCGTCGGCCGGTATTCACCCCGGCATGGTGCCGCTCTTGATGAAAGACTTCGGCATTGACCATATCATCAACGCAGGCGGGGGGATTCACGGTCATCCAAACGGAGCGGCAGGCGGAGGAAGGGCGTTTCGGGCGATCATTGATGCCGTCCTGGAAGCGGAGCCAGTCGAAGAAAAAGCAAAGTGTTCTCCCGATTTAAAGCTCGCCCTTGAAAAATGGGGAAGGGTTGAGGTTTCCGTATGAGGCAGCCGCTTATCATTTGCGATTTTGACGGAACCATTACAACAAACGACAACATCATCAGCATTATGAAACAATTTGCTCCAGAAGAGTGGCACGCTTTAAAAGACGGAGTTCTGTCCAAGGACATATCGATTAAGAACGGGGTCGGCAAAATGTTTCAATTGCTGCCGACAAGCCTGAAAGAAGACATTATGGGATATGTACTGAAACAAGCCGAGATCCGCCCCGGGTTTACAGAGTTTGTCTCTTTCCTGGATGAGCAGGGTCTTCCGTTTTACGTCGTGAGCGGAGGGATGGACTTTTTCGTCTATCCTCTGCTTGAAGGCATTGTCGAAAAGGAACGCATTTACTGCAATGAGGCCGGCTTTTCAGGGCGCAATATCGAGATCCGCTGGCCGTATCCGTGTGATGGCTGCTGTGGAAATGAATGCGGCTGCTGCAAGCCTTCCATCATCCGCCGGCTGAAAGGCCGGGACGATTTTGTTGTCATGATCGGGGACTCTGTTACAGATGTTGAAGCTGCCAAATGTTCCGACTTGTGCATCGCGCGCGATTATTTGCTGCGGGAATGTGAGGGGCTCGGCCTGAAGCATGCGGGATTCGGCGATTTCCGTGATGTAAAGCGAATACTTGAAGAGACCGCGGAGGTGAAAGAATGGACCCTGAGCAAAAATGGCAAGAACTTGCCGAGGTAAAAAAAGAGCTTGCGGAAAGGGATTGGTTCCCGGCGACAAGCGGCAATCTGTCAATCAAAGTATCAGAAGACCCGCTGCGATTTATCATCACAGCAAGCGGAAAAGATAAGCGAAAAGCGTCCGCGGAGGATTTTCTGCTGGCGGACGAAGAGGGGAGACCGGCGGAGACCGGACATACGCTGAAACCGTCGGCGGAGACGCTGCTGCACACCCGTGTCTATCAAAATACAAACGCGGGCTGCTGTCTTCACGTCCATACGATTGACAACAATGTCATCTCAGAGCTTTACGCAAAAGAAAAGCAAGTGACATTCAGAGGCCAGGAAATCATAAAGGCGCTCGGTCTTTGGGAGGAAAATGCGGAGGTTGCGATCCCGATTATCGAAAACAGCGCTCATATTCCGGATTTGGCGGCGGATTTTGCCGGACACCTTTCAGGCGATTCAGGGGCAGTGCTGATTCGCAGCCACGGCATTACCGTCTGGGGAAAAACGGCATTTGAGACAAAGCGGATGCTTGAAGCGTATGAATTCCTGTTCAGCTGGCATTTAAAACTGAAAGCTTTGCAGGCTTACCACGTTTAATTAAAAAGGGGGAGAAAGCATGGCGACAATTCGAATCCATGATGAACAAAACACGACCATTGAAAAGCAGGAAGAAGTAGAACAATTTCTAAAGGGGCAGGAGGTCATTTATGAAAAATGGGATATCACAAAGCTGCCGGCCGGCTTAAAAGAAAAATACGATTTGACCGATGAAGAGAAACAGGAGATTTTAGACGTCTTTGCCGCTGAAATCAAAGACATTTCAGAACGCCGCGGCTATAAAGCGAGCGATGTCATCTCGCTTTCCGACCAAAATCCGAAACTCGATGAGCTCTTGAAAAATTTCAAACAGGAACATCATCATACAGACGATGAAGTCAGATTTATCGTCAGCGGCCACGGTATCTTTGCGATAGAAGGAAAAGACGGCACATTTTTTGATGTCCTCTTAAATCCGGGAGATTTGATCTCCGTTCCTGAAAACACCCGCCATTATTTCACGCTTCAGGAAGACCGAAAAGTCGTGGCTGTCAGAATCTTTGTGACGACAGAGGGCTGGGTGCCGATTTATGAGAAAGAGAGTGTGAGCCGATAATGAAAAAGCGTCCGCGTGGACGCTTTTTTATTTGTTTCTGTCATAAAGGGCCTTGATGTGGCCTTCATGAAAGGAGAGATGCTGTTTTTCATTTTGATAGTATTGAAGACGGTCAAATACAGAGCCGGTGTGAAGCTCGAACTTATGGCCGTCCGGATCTGAGAAATAAATTGAATCTTTGTCGCCTTCATGCCGTTTTCTGCCCTTTAGCACGTTTACACCTAAATCGCGTAATTTCTTTTCCCAGAACGGCAAATCTTCCTGTTGAATCGAAAAGGCGATATGGGTGTAAGAGTCGTGGATTTCCTGTCTTTTAATGCCTTTCTCTTCGTTTAATGCGAGCCAGATGCCGTTCAGGTCAAAATAAGCGGTTTTCTCGGCCTTTACGAGCCACTTGGCATCAAACACCTTTTCATAGAATGAAATAGAGACGGACAGGTCAGAGACTGAAAACAAGAGATGATTGATACCGAGAATATTATTGTTTGCCATTGCCGTTTATTCCTTCCGTTAGATGTATTTCAAATCCGTCCAGTTCTTTGGTGATTTGCCTGAATAGAAAAGCGAGCACAGCCGCGTCATCAAGCCAGCCGATACCTGCGAGAACATCGGGAATCAAATCGATCGGAGACAGCACATAAATCAATGCCAGCGCGGCCAGTAAAATCGTTTTTTTCGGGAATAAGGGGAAGTCTCCCTTTCTCCAGGCTCTAAATGCCTTGAAAAACAATAAGAGGCCTGAATACGCTTCTTTCACGGCAAAGATGGTTCGGAGCCTTGACACTGGTTTTTTCATCATTTAGACCTCCTTCTATCCTCATGAACTCTTTTAAAGGTGTTTGCCGTATTTCATCGATGGGTATTACACCTTTAATTCCACAATTCTATTATACTCGATTTCAAAATAATTTTTTGAGAAATAGGTTTACAAAATAAGTATAATCTGTAATAATGCTCAAGTACGCAAAATCTGGATGGTTCTAAGAAACGATATGTCGGTAAGGGGTGAAGCGTATGCAAAATTATGTTGAAAAAGAAGCATTGCTCGTTTCCATCAGCAAGAAGCGGCAAATGATGGTTGAAGCCGCTGAAATCTATGGATTTACAGGGGATGAAACGATCAGGCGGAGCCAGGAGCTGGATCAATTAATTTATGAATATCAAAAACTGTCTATGAATGAAAATGCGTCGGACCATCTGCTGCAGGATTTTTTAGGCTGCATCGACTGTCTGACCGTTGAAAAATATACAGCATAGTGACTGAACGAAAAAGAGCTGCCGTGAAAGGCAGGCTCTTTGCAGGAACGGGGAAGCCTCAGTCAACCTGTTCCTTTGAAGTCGGCAGCGTAATCGTTACAGTCGTTCCTTTATGCTGTTCGCTTTCGATCTGAATGGTTCCCCCGTACATGGAAATGATGCGCTTGCACACGACAAGGCCGAGTCCGGTTCCCTTTTCCTTTGACGTGACAAAAGGCTGGAAAATACTCTCCATCATTTCTTTTGGAATGCCTTCTCCGATATCCTTCACAATAATTTGCGCCTTCTCTTGATGATGTTCGATTTGAATGAGCAGCTTTCCGCCGTTTTTCATCGATTCAAGAGCATTTTTGGCGACGTTCAAGACAACCTGCTTAATATGATCTTTTTTACAATACACATAAGCCGGGTCTTCTCCACAGTCTTGAAATTCCACTTCCACATTATATAAATTTGCCTCAGAATGAATAATCGGCATGATTTCGTCAATCATTTCATTCATGGCGTTAAGCTGCCACTGCTCTGCCGTCGGCTTTCCGAGCACGAGAAACTCGCTGACAATCTGGTTGATCCTCCGGATTTCCTGGTCGATGATTGAGAAATACATTTGATCTTCTTTTGATTGATATTTTTTTTGCAGGAGCTGGATAAAGCCGCTGATACCTGTCAGCGGGTTTCTGATTTCATGAGCGGTGCTCGCTGCCAGGGTGCCGATTAATTCGAGCTTCTGGGCTTCATTTTGGGCGCGCTCCTGCTTGGTCCGCCGCTTCAGCAGCACATACTGGAGCATGAGGAACATAATATTCAGCAGAATGAAAATACTTAAAAATGACAGCAGAAGACTGTGAACGATTTCATCAAGCTGGACCGGTTCCGGATAAACTTCAAGCTTCCAGTCGATCTGATCCAAAAAAGCATCGACGGTGCCGCCGTCCGGCTTCTCAGGAGGAGAATGGCCTGCTGTAAAGACAATCTGATTCTTCTGGTTGAGAATTTTGATATAAAGCTCAGGGCTCAGGACGTTCATGATATTTTTCAGATAATCGACGCGGATCGAAGCCAGCAGAAAATTTGTCGTTCTGCCTTCGCTGTCATAGACAGGAGTAAAAATATTCAGCTCCAGCCTGTCCGACACTGTATGTATATCGTCTGTGATCACGGATTTCTTTGATTTTTCCGCTTTTTGCAGAATGTTCTTGTATGAAACCTTCTTTTTTTCTTTGACGGGAGACGTGCTCACCATGACATCGCCGTCTTTATTTAAAAGGTATAAAGCCGAAAAACGCGGTTCTTTTTTATACGTTTCCGTCAGGATTCGTTTGATATGCTGCTCATTAACAGGGTGGTTGAGGGCCGTGGCAAGGGAGCTGAGCCTTGCTTCTGTTTCGCCGATCAGGTAGTTGATTTGGTTGCGGTGAATATTGAGCATGAGAGTCGCAGTCTGACGGTGCTTTTCAGTGATATTTTCTCGTTCTTGTTCGTATACAAAAAAGCTTATAATGAAGGCGGGGATCATTACCAAGATCAAATAAAGCCTGACTTTCTTCCATAGATTTTTCAAATTGCGCATATTTTTACTCTCTCCCAATCGATACAGGAATAGGGGTATTATATCACTAGTGAGAGCCGATTTATAGAAAAGATAACCAATACCGTGAAAATAGGACACAATACCGGGGAATTTCCGGATATATCTATTTGATGTTCGATTCCTACTCATCATAACATGGTTTGAATGTTAACAGTTGACATTTTCCTCATAGTTTATTAATGTTTTCCTGTAGTTGTTTCTTTGGAGATGAGAGATATGAGTAATAGAGAACAGGAACAGTCCTTGAAATTATTTATTGTATTATCTCGAGCGTACAGATCCATTAATGATCATATGAATAAACATATTCATCATCATGGTCTGAATCCAACCGAGTTTGCCGTTTTAGAACTCCTCTATCATAAAGGGGATCAGCCCCTTCAGCAAATAGGGGATAAGATTCTACTGGCGAGCGGGAGTATTACATATGTGGTTGACAAGCTTGAGCAAAAGGAGCTGATCGCGAGAAGAGCCTGTGCGACCGACCGCAGGGTGACCTATGCGCAAATTACAGATAAAGGCACCAAGCTCCTGGAGAAGATTTTTCCGGGTCATGCAGAAGAGCTTCACCACATGATCAGCGTGTTAAGCGATGAGGAGAAAGAAGCCTGCATCGAAATGCTGAAAAAAGTCGGACTGAACGCAAGAAATATTTATAAGGGCAAAGAATAAGGAAGCTGCCAAAAGGCAGCTTCCTATTCTTTTTTATTCAAGTTTTCCTGGCCGATCGGCAGGATGAGGATTTCAACGCGTCTGTTTTTCCTTCTTCCTTCTTCGGTGTCATTTGAAGCGATCGGTTTAAATTCTCCGTAGCCTTTCGCGCTGAATATCTTGGCGTCAAGCTTGGGATTTTCGATTAAAAGCCCCATGAAATTGACTGCCCGCATCACGCTTAAATGCCAATTTGATTTAAATTGAGAATTTCGAATCGGCACATTGTCCGTATGTCCGCTGATTACGATATTGCGGGGCGGATTCAAGACGAGAAGGTCGGATACTTCCTTGGCCAGCGGAATGTCCTGCTGGCGGATCTCCGCTTTTCCGGAATCAAAAAAGATATTATCCTCGATGGAAAGGAGGAGGCCTTCGTCTGTCAGCTTCGTATTGACCTGTTTTTCAAGACTTTTCTCTTTAATAAACCGGTTGACCTGCTCCTGAATTTTTTTCAGCGACTGCTTGTCTTTTTCTTTTTGATCTTGAGAGAGATCTTTTGCTTGGTCAGGGCTTTTTCCATCTTCGGTTGTGCTCGTTTTCGGCTCGGTGAAGCTGGAATAATCCATCATTCCTGTTCCGCCGGTAAATACGGCATTGAATGATTTAGACAGCATATCGAACTTCTTGGCGTCGATCGAGCTCATGGCAAACAGTACGATGAACAAGGCCAAAAGCAGTGTCAGCAGGTCGGCATATGGGATGAGCCAAGACTCATCCACGTGTTCTTCATGGTCTTTTTTGTGCTTCTTTTTTCTAGCCATTGCTGCTGTCTCCTTTGTCTCCTTCTGGGATGACGATGCTGGAGCGTTCGCTTGGAGAGACATACATCAAAAGCTTTTGTTCAATGACTTTTGGAGCTTGGCCTTCCAAGATCGAAAGGATGCCTTCAATCATGACTTCGCGGACTTTGACTTCCTGTTTGGATTTCCGCTTTAATTTATTGGCAAAAGGATGCCATAGTACATATCCGGTGAAGATCCCGAGAAGGGTCGCGACAAAAGCGGCGCTGATCGCATGTCCAAGCGCTTCAGTGTCGCTCATATCCGCAAGCGCTGCGATCAGTCCGACAACAGCGCCCAAAACGCCGAGTGTCGGTGCGTATGTGCCCGCCTGGGTAAAAATGCCCGCTCCGACTTGATGTCTTTCTTCCATTGCTTCAACTTCTTCAGTTAAAACGTCCCTGATAAATTCGGCACTTTGGCCGTCTACTGCCATGCTCATGCCGTTTTTCAAAAATTCATCATCGATCTCATTCAAATTTGCTTCCAAAGCGAGAAGTCCTTCACGTCTTGCGATTTGTGCCCACTCGGAAAACATCGGGATCAATTCGTTGATTTCGATCATCTTCTTCTCTTTGAACAAGATGCCGAAGAGTTTGGGAACCTTTTTGATCTCGCGGATTGGAAAAGCGATCACAACTGCTGCGATTGTACCGACAAGGATGATCAGCCATGCCGCGGGATTGACGAGAACGGAAGGGCTGACACCTTTCATGACCATGCCGACACCTACTCCGATGATAGCTAAGATGATTCCAATTAACGATGTTTTGTCCATTTTTTCACCAATTCCTTTAACTAACTTTTCTATCGTTAATATCGGTGTTGCGTGATAGGAACTTTAGGGTGTTTCTTAAATTGTTTCAAAATCATGGTGAAAAGGGACTTTAGGGTTATTTAATGTTAAAAAATAGAATTTTTGTGATTCTTACGTTGTATGTAAAGCGGCCTCCGCAATTGGAGGCCGTTATGTGTGTTATGCGGTTGGTTTCACCAAGATTTCATCGTTTTCAACGATAACCGCAAAACCGTTGATGTATTCTTCTTCAAGCAGCAGATCGGTCATTTGATCTTCGACTGCTGTTTGAATGGTTCGTCTTAATGGGCGGGCGCCGAAGGCCGGATGGTATCCGATTTCAGCAATTTTTTCTTTTGCTTCATCTGAAACTTCAAGCGTCATGTTTTGCTCTTTTAACGTTTCTTCAAGCTCTTCCAGCAAGAGAGTGACGATCTTGACCAGATCTTCTTTTTCGAGCGGCTGGAACTCGATGATGCTGTCAAATCTGTTCAGGAATTCCGGCTTAAAGTAGCTGCTTAGGGAATCGATCATTGATTGTTCGCCCATTACTTGTTCTTCCCGGTTAAAACCGACGGTTGTCCGCTTTTCAGATACTCCGGCATTGCTTGTCATAATGATGACGGTATCTTTAAAGCTGACCGTCCGTCCCTGGCTGTCTGTCAGACGTCCGTCTTCCATGATTTGCAGGAACATGTGCTGAACATCGGGATGGGCTTTTTCGATTTCATCAAGCAAAACGATGCTGTACGGGTTCCTCCGGACTTTTTCGGTGAGCTGTCCGGCTTCTTCGTGGCCGACATATCCAGGAGGTGAACCGATCAGCTTCGATACGGCGTGTTTTTCCATGTATTCGCTCATATCGAGGCGGATGACGGCATCCTTCGTGCCGAACAGTTCTTCCGCAAGCCTTTTAGAAAGTTCTGTTTTACCGACACCTGTCGGGCCGACGAACAGGAATGAACCGACTGGCCTGTTTTTTGATTTCAGGCCGGCGCGGCTTCTTTTGACGGCTTTTGCCACTTTTTTTACCGCTTCTTTTTGACCGATCACGCGGCTTGAAAGGTTTGCTTCAAGCTCTTTCATTTTCTTCTGATCGTCGTGCTGAAGCTTGCCGACCGGAATGCCGGTTTTTTGTTCGATGATCGCTTGAATGTCTTCAGCTTTAACGGTTGCCCGTTTTTCTTCCGCATGGTTTTCCATTTTTTTGTGCAGTGCTTCTTCTTCATCGCGGAGCTTTGCTGCAAGCTCATAGTTTTCTTCCTGCAGCGCTTTAGCTTTTTCCGCTTCGATTTCTTTCAGGCGTTGGGAAGCTTGTTCACCGCTGACCGTGTCGATTTTCAAGTTCGCTTTTGAACCGGCTTCATCCAAAAGGTCGATCGCCTTATCGGGAAGATGACGGTCCTGAATATAGCGGCTAGACAGAACGACGCAGGCTTTGATCGCTTCATCCGTGTAAGTTACATCATGATACGCTTCGTATTTTTCTTTCAGCCCGTTTAAAATCGCCGCGGTCTGCTCAATTGTCGGTTCATGCACCATGATCGGCTGGAAGCGCCGCTCTAATGCTGCATCTTTTTCGATTTGGCGATATTCTTTCAACGTCGTCGCGCCGATGACTTGCAGTTCGCCTCTGGCAAGCGCAGGTTTTAAAATGTTGCTGGCGTCCATGGAGCCTTCGGCAGAGCCTGCTCCGACAAGAAGGTGAATTTCGTCAATAAACAAGACCGCGTTTTTGCGTTCTTTCAGCTCTTTCATCAGCTGTTTCATTCTTTCTTCAAATTGTCCTCTGATGCCGGTGTTTGCTACGAGGGAAGCGACATCAAGCAGGTAGAGTTCTTTGTTTTTCAATTTATTTGGAACATCGCCTTCGGCGATTTTGAGAGCAAGTCCTTCAGCAACGGCTGTTTTACCAACGCCCGGTTCACCGATTAAGACAGGGTTGTTTTTATTTCTGCGGTTTAAGATCTCGATTACACGGGCCACTTCATCATCGCGGCCGATCACCGGATCGAGCAAGCCTGTCTTTGCGGCATTCGTTAAGTTGACGGCAAGTTCATCGAGCAAGCCTTTTTTGGCAGTGGTTTGCGTCTGCGCTTGTGATGGCTGGCTGAAGAAAGAACCTCCTCCGCCAAAAAAATGATTTCCTGAAAACATAGAAGGCTGAGTCAGCTCTTTATAGCAGTCTTCACATAAATCCATTTGCTTTTTTGTAAAGTTGATTTGCATGTTCAGGCGAATCGTCGCCTCATTTTTTTGACAATGTTGACAACGCATTTGCCAAAACCCCCTTTATTGAATTTGACCTTTTTTGACCAATTGACTTTGAAAAAATGGTCTGCAATTTGACCATTTCTGACTATTAGTATACATTGACCTTCTTTGACTTTCAAGTTCTATGCTTTTTCTTTTTTGTTCCTGAGTGAGAAGTTGTCCTTCTTTTTAAAGGACATGGCTCATATGGTGTAGAAAGGGAATTCGTTTACGGAGGAGTCGTATGAGTCAATCACATGGATCAGCCTTTCAGCTGGCATTTGTTTATGTAGGAACAGTCGTCGGAGCCGGATTTGCAACTGGAAGAGAAATCGTCGAGTTTTTTTTAAGATTCGGCTGGCCGGGGTTAGCCGGAATTTTGATCAGCGGACTGATGTTTACATTTCTCGGCGCAAAAATGATGCTGATTGCGGTCAGAATCAATGCCAAATCTTATCAGGAGCTGAATCAATATTTATTCGGCCATACGCTCGGGAAATTTGTCAATGTCTTCATGCTCGTGATTTTGCTCGGCGTGACGTCTGTCATGCTGTCCGGAGCGGGGGCGATATTTGAGGAACAGCTCGGCTTTTCAAACCAAGCGGGGATGATTGCGACGATTGCCTTGAGTCTGTTTGTCATGATGAAGGGCGTTAAAGGGATATTCGGCGTCAATGTCATTGTCGTTCCGCTGCTGCTTCTGTTCACAGTCATCGTCCTGTTTGATTCGTTTATTTTCAGAGGGCCGGAGATCCACAATTTGGCGGCATTCTCGGCGGCAAAACCCGATTGGATTTTATCCGCTGTTTCGTACGGCGCTTTTAATTTGTCGCTCGCACAGGCGGTTCTCGTGCCGATCGCTTCTGAACTGAAATCTGAACGGCTCATTATAAAAGGAGCATTAATCGGAGGGTGTCTGCTTACCCTTGTGTTGATCGCGAGCTTTCTGTCTCTTTCAACATTGCCTGATGTCCTTTTATACGAAGTTCCGATGGCACAGGTTGTATTCATTGTCCAGCATTCTGTCCATATCATCTATCTGTTTATCATTTTCGGGGAAGTCTTCACATCGGTCATCGGCAATTTATATGGTCTTGAAAAGCAGATTAATGAATATCTTCATATGAAAAGCCTGTATGTATTTATGTTCATCCTGCTGACAATCTACTTGACGGGACAAATCGGCTACGGAAAGCTGATATCGACCATTTATCCTTTGTTCGGCCAGCTGAGCCTCGTCTTTATATTCTTTTTGATCGTCAAAAGGGTGCCTGAGCGTTGAATGGCAGGCATTGCACTTGGCGAAACATGTGATTTGTGATAAGATGGCGAAGGAAAATTGAAACAAAATCCGCTTGAAACTGCGGGAGAGGTTCTAGCAAAACCCTCTATAAAAAACTAAGGAAAGCTGTATCCTTGGGGTATGGCCTTTTTTATTGTTTTTTTGCTAGAACACTTTTCTCACAGAGAAAGGTGTTTTTTCGTTTAGATATTAGTGAATCTCTTCTTTTATGAAATACTGACGGAAAGCGGAGAAGGAGGAATTATGAAACAGGAAAAAGCGATCGTCGTATTCAGCGGCGGTCAGGACAGTACGACTTGCCTTTTGTGGGCGCTTCGGCAATTTCAGGAGGTGGAAGCGGTCACCTTCCAATATAATCAGCGGCACCGAGAGGAAATCGAAGTCGCGAAAAAGATCGCTGAAAAGCTTGGCGTCAAGCATCACCTTCTTGATATGGAACTGTTAAATCAGCTCGCGCCGAATGCTTTGACAAGGGATGATATCGAGATTGAGGCGAAAGAAGGCGAACTTCCGTCCACTTTTGTTCCGGGACGCAACCTCGTGTTTTTATCGTTCGCTTCGATCCTCGCCTACCAGGTCGGCGCGCGGCACATCATAACTGGTGTATGCGAGACGGATTTCAGCGGCTATCCGGATTGCCGGGATGAGTTCGTCAAATCCTGCAATGTCACTGTCAACTTGGCGATGGAGCGCCCGTTTGTCATCCACACGCCGCTGATGTGGCTGAACAAGGCGGAAACGTGGGAGCTCGCCGATGAGCTTGATGCGCTTGATTTCGTGAAAAACGAGACGCTGACGTGCTACAACGGAATCATTGCCGACGGCTGCGGCGAATGCCCGGCCTGCAAGCTTCGGGCGAATGGCTACAATGAATATATGAAAATGAAAAAGGAGCGAGCTTAACAGTGCTTACACAAATTTACCCGCAACCAAGCCATCCTTACTCTTTTGAACTAAATAAAGATATGCAGATGTCAGCCGCGCATTTTATTCCGAGAGAGGATGCGGGCGCATGCAGCAGAGTCCACGGCCATACGTATACAATCAATATCACGATTGCCGGGGATGAATTGAATGAATCAGGATTCCTTGTCAACTTCAGCACCATTAAAAAATTGATCCACGGGGAATACGATCATACGCTTTTAAATGACCATCAGGAATTTTCGGGTGAAAGCGCGGATCGGATCCCTTCGACAGAAGTGGTGGCGAAAACGATTTACGATAAAACAGAGGCTTATTTGAAAGATCTCAAAAACCGTCCGCATTGCGTTCAGGTGTTTGTCAGGGAAACGCCGACAAGCTATGTCGTCTACCGTCCGAAACCGGGTGTTCACAATGGCTAAGCCGATTCCCGTACTTGAAATTTTCGGTCCGACGGTTCAGGGAGAGGGGATGGTCATCGGGCAAAAAACGATGTTTGTCAGAACAGCCGGCTGCGACTATTCGTGCAGCTGGTGCGATTCAGCTTTTACCTGGGACGGTTCGGCGAAAAAAGACATCAAATGGATGACCGCGGAAGAAGTATACGAATCTCTTAAAGACATCGGCGGAAACGCCTTCTCGCACGTTACGATTTCAGGAGGCAACCCGGCGCTTTTAAAACAGCTGGACGGACTGATTTCCCTTTTAAAAGAAAACGGTATACGGACAGCGCTTGAGACGCAAGGGACGTTTTATCAAGACTGGTTTGCCGGAATCGATGATTTAACAATTTCGCCAAAGCCGCCGAGCTCCAATATGAAAACCGATTTTAACAAGCTTGATCATATTGTTGAAAAACTGAAAGAGCACGGCCGGGCGGCAGCGGCAAGTTTGAAGGTCGTCATATTCACGGCGGAAGACCTTCAATTTGCAAAGCAAGTTCACCAGCGTTATCCTGATGTCCCGTTCTTTCTCCAAGTCGGAAATGACGACGTTCATACAGAAGACCAAGTGCGGCTCGTCGAACGGCTGCTTCAAAAGTATGAACAGCTGGTAGAAGCGGTCACGCGCGACCCTGAATTGAACCGCGTCCGCGTTCTCCCGCAGCTCCATACCCTGATCTGGGGTAACAAACGAGGCGTTTGAATGAAGAAAGGAAGATGAATGATGACCACAAGAAAAGATTCAGAACTCGAAGGCGTAACCCTTCTTGGAAATCAAGGCACCAATTATTTGTTTGACTATTCTCCAGAAGTGCTTGAGTCTTTCCCGAATAAACACGAAAACAGGGACTACTTCGTGAAATTCAACTGCCCTGAATTCACATCCCTGTGCCCGAAAACCGGACAGCCCGATTTTGCCACGATCTATATCAGCTACATCCCTGATAAAAAAATGGTAGAAAGCAAGTCTTTGAAACTGTATCTCTTCAGTTTCCGAAATCACGGCGATTTTCACGAAGACTGCATGAACATCATCATGAACGATTTAATTGAGCTGATGGACCCGCGCTACATCGAAGTCTGGGGCAAATTCACCCCGAGAGGCGGAATCTCGATCGACCCGTACACCAACTACGGCAAGCCCGGCACAAAGTATGAAAAAATGGCCGAGTATCGGATGATGAATCATGATCTGTATCCGGAAACGATTGATAATCGGTAAGAGGTGCAGGAGAAGTGAGGGTTTGTGATCGATGTGTGACCGGAGTGACCTCGTCTTTATAGACGGGGTTATTTTTTTAGAAGTTGAATTATCACTTTTAACGGAATGGGCATAATATGACACGCAATTCATATTGTGAAAAAGATGTAATCTCGGCTCGCCTCGTTAACGTCTTCGTTCGCTAGTTCGCCTCTAACTACGCAACCTTTATCGTTCGTATAAACGAAAAAGGGGGCCGTAATTGGCGTTTTGAGTTTCCTGGGATTCACGAAGGGATTTCATCAGCATTTCGTCTCTTTCCTTCTGCCGTTTCTCAAAAAGTTCAATGCGTTCCAGCATCATTTTATTGAATTCCTATTGTTGTTTGACAAATTGAGATAAGGCGTGATCTATTTTCAGGCCGTCCAGCATATCTTTTAGTCCACACAGTGGCCTGAACGTAACAGATACGCAGTTGTTATCTATTATTGATCTATAGAAAATTCTTTTTCAGGGAGTCCCAAAATATCTGTATTATTAGGAATATAACCAAGCAACCGTAACATTGCTACAATTTGCCCCTTATGATGAAACTCATGCGTAATAGAATGGACTAGTAATTGGTGTGGTGTTTTTTTTACGATTCCACTGCCCGCTTTCCAAGAAGGCTCTTTTTCGATAAAATTATCAAATTTCTCAGTGAATTGTTCAAACACAGTATCCACATATATATCAGCCTGTTGAAAATAACGTTGAATATCTTCTATCTGCATATTATGGAGTGCTTCCTTTGTTATGAGTGGTGAAGTTGTTTTTGAAAGCACAAAAGAACCCAGCCAAGCATGATAACAACCAGCCACATGAACTAAAGAATCTCTTATACTTTGAAAACCAAATCCAAACTCTTTTGTAAAATCATTTTTATTCAATACTTTACACTGGTCTAGTAAAATCTGTCTTGTTTGTTTCACCCAATCATATTCGTGTTTTTCCATCACTATCCCACCCCTTAAAAACAATAAATATCAAAATATTCTTCTAATTATACACAAAGGTGTACCATCATTAAATGCTTGATTTAATCGAACTTTAATGCAGGCAAATCAAGGCGCTCTATTTTGAGGGGGAAAAGATACATAATAATAATACATAGCCAAGTGCGACCGATAAAATGAAGAAATTGAAGAGTTTAAAACTGCGAAAATACATATGGGAAATCATTGAAGAAAACATGACGGTATATACATCCCGACAAATAATAAGATAATGAGCTAAGAATGCAGATACCAAGATTGCGAATACTAAAAATAGACGCCAACTATGGCGTCATAAACTCCTTGATACCCTTTAAAATAAAGAGTTATAAAAATTGACCGGCATCCACTCTAGTGGAATCTTTCTCCTTAACCAGTTTTAATGTGGCCACGATTAGAAAGCTGACAATCACTAGTAAGAGCCATGAACTCACTTTTCCTAGATGAACGAGACTCCACGCGCTGGTTTGGTTTGGATATGTCCAGGCTCCAAAAAACGTTGCGATATTTTCGGCTATCCATATAAAAAATCCGATGAGCACAAAAGAAAGTGCGAGCGGCATACGGTAACGAATTCCATTAACCTCGTATATGACCCATGATTTCCAAAAGACAATTACTACAAGTCCAGATAACCAAAAGCGGACGTCAATCCAATAATGATGGAGGAAAAAATTCAAATAAATCGCAGCGGCAAGAGGTACAACGACAAAAAACGGCGGCCACTTAACCAGTTCAACCTTAAGCCTCCTCCACGCCTGGCAAAGATAACTGGCGACACTTGCATACATAAAGCCGCTATATAAAGGTACTCCGAAGATTTTGGAATAACCTTCCTCTGGATAAGACCAGGAGCCCATTTGCACCTTGAAAAGTTCAAGAGCTAGTCCAATAAGGTGGAACAATGTGATCACCTTTAGTTCATCCCGTGTTTCAAGCCCGGAATACACCATCCACCACTGCATGAGAAGGCAGATAATGAGCAGCCAGTCATACCGCGGCAGGAAGGGAAGAGGGATGATTTGTGTAATTGCCAAAGAGGCAAAAATAACGACAGGAAATAAACATGACAAGGACTGCTCCCAACCAAAACGAACGAGTTGATTTAGTGCTCTCATCATGTGTGCCTCCGAAGTTTTTTTCTGAATATATGCGAGGCCAGCTTAGTATTGCAGCTAAACAGATTTACGGGTATGCGCATAAGATCACCGCCGAATAGGCTAAATTTTTAATCATGGGTGTCTTCATCACTTCGGTATTCCAAAATATCTCCGGGTTGACATTCTAAAGCCTTGCAAATCGCCTCTAAAGTTGATAATCGAATAGCCTTTGCCTTTCCGTTTTTTAATATAGAAAGATTCGCCATTGTGATTCCAACCCTCTCAGAAAGTTCCGTTACGCTCATTTTTCTTTTAGCAAGCATCACGTCAATATTGATAATAATTGCCATTGTTTTCACCTCAGACTGTTAAATCATTTTCTGATTTTATATCAATCGCTTCTTGCAATAGCCTTTGGAGAACAGCAGCAAAGACGGCGATAACCATTGAAGCAAAAATAAGGACCAGTCCGATTAGTATGATGCCAGGAGCGTCGTCCATCTCCGCGATGAGATAGAAGAGCGGCATGCCTGCCGCTAATAAAATACTGATGGTGATTGCACAGTATTTTATATTCTTTAAAGCCCGTACAGACAATTTCGAGAAAGCTTTATTGTGGTCAATATAGCTTAAAAGTTTAAAGGCTTGATACAGAGCAAAGTAAAAAGGTATCGCCGCTGCATACAAATCGATATAAACGAGATATTTCAGATAAGAAATATCTGGATACAAATCAGCTGCAAAATTCGCTATCTTCGGCACGAAAAATATGCACAAAGCAAGAACTGGGATTCCAATAAGAATAACAGCCATCTTTAAAAAGAGTGTTGATCCCCGTTTCATTAAAAGCACCTCACTTATTTTGTCGATTTGAATTTAACACATTATTTATCGTTTTACAATAAAAAAATATTGATAAAGGTGATTTTATTGTTGTTATGGTATGATACCTTTTTGATTTTAGACAAGCGTTTATAAAGCTAAGCAAAGAAATACGTCAGCGGAGTATACATCACCTCTTTTGGACATTTGCGGCTTCCGCCAAACGAAAAGATCAAGCTTAAAGGGTCTCGAACGATAGCTTATATGAACGCAGGTTCGAGACAGTCAATGAATTGAAAAACGCTGGTTATGCGTTAGTTAACCGGAACTCAGCAGAACCATATCGTCAAATAAATCCTAGGGTGAAAAAGCTCATACGTACCATAAAGGAATATGTGTCAACAAGGAGACAATAAAACAGCTTCCGATTGGCATGTCTTTGCCCATAACGTGAAGACTCGGGTTGAAGTCGAGGAGTTATTTGAGGTGAAGACCGAAGACGATTAGTGTGGTGAAAACAGAAAAGAGAATGTTGTTAGATTTAAATAAAAATAAGGCGCCAATTAAGGCGCCTTCATCTCGTCTTAAATCCATTCACAAAACTTTCTCCGTCCTGCTCCGTGTTAATAAGCTGCTGGGCGCTTTGGCTGATTCGTTGAGCAAGCGCCTCTTGCGCTTTTCCTTCAAAGCTGTAGAGAAGCGATGAATAGACGCTGTTCATTTCTTTTTGTATATCGTC